>CAZWFM010000356.1:0-2695 GCA_964633185.1 uncultured Bacteroidales bacterium
GCAAAGGCATACAAGCTGAACGAATGCAGGCAAAGGGCTATGGAGAATTAAAACCCATAGATACCAATTTGTCTGAAGAAGGACGTGCTATCAATCGCCGTGTAGAATTCACACTAGTTAAAAAATAGATCTAACCTGAATACTTATTGATCATGAGAAATACATTTACCCTTATCATGTTGTTTGCTTTTATTTTGACAAATGGTCAGAATATAAAGAAAGGTTTTAAAAGTCTGGAGAAAAAAGACTATGAAAAGGCAAAAGAAGCCTTTGTCAGAGCCGTTGCTGACGAAAGAGAAAATGTTGGGGCTAACTTTGGTATGGCACTGGTTTTGGCTGATGATGAATCTCCTTATTTCAATATCATAGACAGCTGGCAGTATGTTGAAAGAATAGAAGGAAGAACCAATGAATTGTCTCAGGAAGACATTGAGTTAATTGGAGAGTATTTTATGAATACGGAAGTTCGCAGAACCAGCAGGCCTGTAAAGAAGAAAATTGAAATTGCCCTGGAAGCAATGGAGGCACGGTTGATCAAATATGTCAGGGAAGAGAATAACCTTGATGCAGTGTACGAAGTTTTGAACAGGTACCCGAACTTCAGGCATTACGATAATGTGATACACATTCGGAATCAGTTTGAATACAGGAAGTATGAAAAACAAAATACGCTGGAAGCCTATAGGGAATTCATTAGTAAATTTCCTGATGCAGCCCAGGTAGACAAAGCCAGCCGACAAATCAACAAGCTTTCTTTTGAAAGAGCAAAATCGCAAAATACTGTGAGTGCTTATACAAACTATATCACATCCTTTCCTGAATCGGAATACATACAGGTAGCTATTAAATTAAGAAATGCAGCTGCTTTTACTGAAGCAAAAAACGTCAATACACTTGCAGCTTACGACAATTTTATACAATCTTATCCTGATGCTCTTGAAATTGCCGAAGCTAAAAGCCGGCAACGAGGAATTCTTTATGAAAAAGCCAAGCGGGTAAAATCTCTTGATGCTTACAATGAGTTTATTGAGAGGTATCCTGATGGCATGTATTTTATTGATATTTTCAATTTAAAAGCCGCTGAACTCGGGACAAAATTTGTTCAGAACAACAATTTCAACAGTTCTTCTTTATTGTGGGCAAGAGGTTTTGATAATAACGGAAGAATTGAATCAGGAGGAGTCGTAGCATCAACAAAGAATGGTGAATTTGTTGTAGGCTGTAATTCAAGAGAAAATGATACTGCCTATGCGGATGCCTGGATCATTAAAGTGGATAACACCGGTAAAATGCTGTGGAATAAAACTATAGGTCAGCCTTTCGAGGATAGTATAAGCTCCATCCTGATCGATTCAAAGGGAGACATTATTGTCTTGGGATACACACATGTTACACAGGATAGTGCTTCCAGAATGGGATGGATGTTTAAACTTAGTTCAGATGGTAAAAAAATCTGGAACAAAAATCTTGGCAAAACAGAAATTGGATCCTGTACGATCGATCAGAATGACAGGATTTACATTGGAGGTTCTATTGCAAAAGACACTCTTCAGAGTCATTATGCACTTACCGTATTTAATTCGGAAGCGAAAAAGGTATCAGAAAGGATCTATACAGGAGTTGGTTCCATCAACGATATCCATTATGATCATGCAGGAAACATGCTTCTGTGTGGTTCCAACTGGCTGTTGTATACCGATTCAAGAAGATACATTCTGTGGGATGATGCACTAAATTCTTCCTTAACAGCTACAAATTGTGCAGGTTCAGGAAATTCAGGCTTTTATTTTTCCGGTGTGAACAACAACAAGATCTTTTATGCAGGATATAGTGCTGAGGGTAAAAAAATGTGGCTGCAGGATTATGATAAATCCGATCCATCTCAGGAAATAAGAGATATGACAATTGTAGCTCAGGGTAACTTACTTGTGCTTGAACAGAAAGAGAATGGTGCAAAGATAAAAACATTTTCTCCCAGCGGATCTGTAATTCGTGTTAAAGAATTTGGCGGAGACAATGAAGTGAATAGTATTGCTTCAGATTCAAACGGGCTTTTGCTGGCTATGAGTAATGGAGATCTAATGATCTTTAGATTTTCGCTTCTTTCGTCTCTGTAAATTTTTTTTTTCTGCGAATGAGATTACCAAACTCATCTTCAATGTATTCAGGGGCAAATACCGTAAGCATGTACATGATGAAAAATGA
Source organism: uncultured Bacteroidales bacterium (assembly GCA_964633185.1). Lineage (GTDB taxonomy): Bacteria > Bacteroidota > Bacteroidia > Bacteroidales > UBA10428 > UBA10428. The sequence continues at coordinate 2,206 of CAZWFM010000356.1, forward strand.
TGCACAGAAAACATAAAATATAATTAACAGAACATGCATTATACTGCCTTAAAAAATACATTAAATAATGAAAACAGGTATAGGTAGGGTATATAGAATATATCAAATATAGTTTTTTTTATTCATTTTTACCAGTTTCTTTAAAATAAAGTCTTGTATTTTAATAAGTTGGTAATAATTTTAAAGTTTGTAATAGCATTTAGAAAGTGTATGACGTGGAAGATGTAAAATATAAATTTGAGAAACAAAAGAAAGAATTAACCCAGAGTTTAAGATATGCCAGTTACATTCAGAAGGCGCTTTTACCTGGCAAATCAGAACTGAAAAAACTCTTTCCGGAACATTTTCTGTTGTATATTCCCAAAGACATAGTGAGTGGTGACTTTTACTGGGTTTCGAAAAAAAAACACTATCTGTACCTTGCCCTGGCAGATTGCACAGGTCATGGTGTTCCCGGGGCATTTTTAAGTATTCTCGGCATTTCGTTCCT
>CAZWFM010000357.1:0-1465 GCA_964633185.1 uncultured Bacteroidales bacterium
CCCTTGATCCTGATGGTACATCTTTTGTTGATAAATATTATTCAAAAGCCTACCTTAGGCACCTGATAATTTCAAATGAAATGCTTGGTGCACAAATTGCAAGCATTCACAACCTTGCATTTTATATTCGGCTGATGAAAACAACAAAAGAAAAAATTGAAAATGAGAACTTCCATGAGTGGAAAAACAAGATTGTCTCATCTCTCTCTAAACGGCTATGAATAACTTCCGGTTAAAGAAAATTGACATCTATATAATCAAAAAGTTTCTTGGAACTTATTTTGGCGCTATCGCTTTGATTATTATGATTGCCGTTGTTTTTGATTTTTCTGAAAAGATTGATGATTTCCTGGAAAATAATGCGCCTTTCAAAAAGGTGGTGTTTGATTATTATCTGAACTTTATTCCTTACTTCGCTGTGTTGTTCGCACCCCTCTTTACATTCATAGCTGTTATTTTTTTTACATCTCGTATGGCTTACAATACCGAAGTAATTGCTATTCTTAGCAGTGGAGTAAGTTTCCCCAGATTATTACGGCCTTATTTTATTTCAGCTACAATCATCATGACCTTCAATCTTTTTCTTGGAAATAATGTTATCCCAAAGGCAAATCAAAAGAGGTTTATGTTCGAGGAAAATTATTATTACAGTGGACCAAAAGGTTTTAGCGACAGGGATGTTCATAAACAAATTGAACCGGGGATTTTTATTTATCTTGAAAGTTTCAACACACATAGCAACTATGGAAGAAGATTTTCTATCGAAAAATTTGTAGGAGGAGAGCTCGTCTCCAAATTACTTTCGCAGGAAATACGATGGGACAGTACAAAAAACAAATGGCAGATCAGAAATTATTACATACGTGATTATATTGATGGAAAACAGGTGATTACCCACGGAACAGCAATGGATACGGCGATAAATCTAAGTCCGGACGAATTCAGAATGCGCGATAATGTTGTTGAGTCAATGACCCTAAAACAGTTGAATGAGTTTATTGCCAAACAAAAAATGCAGGGTTCGGGAAGAGTGAGTGCTCTTCTGGTTGAAAAATACAGACGTTTTTCATTTCCTTTTTCTACCTATATTCTTACCATCATTGGAGTATCCGTTTCATCCCGAAAAGTAAAAGGTGGTATAGGAATGCACATAGGGATAGGTCTTTTGGTGAGTTTTGCTTATATTCTTTTTCTGCAGTTTTCGGCGCAATATGCCATAAGCGGAGCTATGCCTCCGCTTGTTGCCGTGTGGTTACCAAATTTCATTTTTATTTTTGTAGCCTATTACCTCTATAGATTAGCTCCCAAATAAAGACTTCGTCACATAAATTTTTTGCTGAAGTTAAACCTAAAGCACCCCGGCAATCGTATTGAAAAAACTGCCAAATAATGCAGCTGTTTTTGTATTATTAATTTCCCTGAATAGTCCGAAAACGCATGATCCGCTGCCTGTCATTGAAGCATA
>CAZWFM010000357.1:1565-2686 GCA_964633185.1 uncultured Bacteroidales bacterium
ATTCCACAAATGTACAAACTGGTATAATATTGATTTAAAAGAGGTTCTGAACTTATTAACAAACTGTGAATTTTCATTGGGAAAACATGTTTATAAGAATCTTCTGATTTTGCTTTTTCCTCATTTACCTCATTGTATTTTTATCCTGTCAAAAAGAAAGAATCAGAATTTTCATCCTAACAAATGGTAACTTCAATTATGGCCCAGAAAAAGACTAAATCTGACAACTTTTTCCCTGTTAATCTCGAACATGGGAAATTGCCTCCGCAAGCTCCGGATCTTGAGGAAGCTGTATTAGGAGCTGTTATGCTGGAAAAAGATGCTATTATTGAAGTGATTGACATTCTGAAACCTGAAAGTTTTTACAAAGAAGAACATCAGAAAATTTTTCAGGCAATAGTCAACTTGTTTGCTTCTGAAAAAGCAATTGATATTTTAACTGTTCCTGAAGAACTGAGAAAGGAAAGTGTGCTTGATGATATTGGTGGAATTGCATACATCACTCAGTTAACAAACAGGGTTGCTTCCGCTGCGCATATTGAATTTCATGCCAGAATTATTCAACAAAAATACATACAAAGAGAGCTTATAAGGGTTTCCTCTGAAATTCAGAACAGGGCGTTTGACGATGGAATTGATGTTGATGATCTTCTTGATTTTAGTGAAAGTGAGCTGTTTAATGTTGCCCAGGGACACATTAAAAAAGAAGCTGCTCCGATGAATATGCTTGTTAAGGACGCGATAACACTTATCCAGGAAGCCGGTAAACGCGAAGACAATCTGAGTGGGATTCCATCAGGATATACAAAACTTGACAGGATAACGAGCGGCTGGCAGAATTCGGACCTGGTGATTGTAGCTGCCAGACCATCTATGGGAAAAACTGCACTTGTTTTATCCATGACCAGAAATATGGCTGTAGACCATGGAAAATCAGTAGCAATATTTAGTCTTGAAATGTCATCCATTCAGTTGGTAAACAGAATGATTGTTTCTGAAGCTGAAATTACTTCAGACAAAATAAAGGTAGGGAACCTTTCTGACAATGAATGGGAACGGCTTGATTTCAGAATAAAAAGACTGGAAGATGCAAAAATATTCATTGACGATACTCCCGCCAT
>CAZWFM010000358.1:0-2680 GCA_964633185.1 uncultured Bacteroidales bacterium
AATGAAATACAAGTATTTATATCTTATACTCATTGCAATATTTGCTGTTGCCTGCACAAAGACGAATAAAACTATGAACAATCCATTATTATCAAAATTTGATACCCCTTATGGATCAATCCCATTTACTGAGATAAAACCTGAGCATTTTAATCCTGCTTTTGATACAGCATTTGCCAGGGCAAAAAAAGAAATCCATGCTATTACCAGTAATACAGACGCTCCCGATTTCAACAATACAATAGCAGCCCTTGATCGCAGCGGACTAATGCTTGAAACCCTCAGCGCTTTGCTTTTCAATTTGAATGTTGCAGAAACTGATACAAACATCCAGAAGATTACCAAAGAAATGTCTCCCCGAATTGCAGAATTCAGGAACGATATTACCCTGGACCCTATCCTGTTTTCAAAAGTAAAAACAGTGTATGAATCAACAGAAGCCAGAACATTGAATACTGAAGAATCCACACTTCTTGATAAAACTTACAAAACCTTTATACGCAGCGGGGCAAACCTTGACAGCACTGATAAAGAAGAATATCGGACGATTACAGAAGAACTGGCAAAACTTTCTGTCCAGTTTAATGAGAATGTACTTGCAGAAATGAACGGATATGCATTGCATATTACTGACTCATCAGACCTTTCGGGTCTGGCGGAAGACCTTGTAAAAGAGGCTGCTTCGGAAGCAAAAAACAGGAATCTGGAAGGATGGGTAATTACACTTCATTCGCCGAGTTTCGTACCCTTTATGAAATATGCCGAAAACAGAGATTTACGCAAGGAGTTGTTCATGGCATACGGCAAAAGAGGATTACAGGACAATGAAAACAACAATTGTGAGATCATAAAAAGGATCACTGAATTAAGATTAAGGCAGGCGAATCTTTTAGGGTATGATACCTATGCAGAATACATACTTGACAACAGAATGGCAGAATCGTCCGAACATGTAAATACTTTTCTTGATGACCTGATCGCTGCCTACCTTCCTCCGGCCAGAAAAGAGATTGAAGAGATAAAAAACTTCGCAAAAAGCCTTGGTGCCGATTTTGAACTGGAACGATGGGATTTAAATTTTTACTCGGAAAAGCTGAAAAAGAAAAAATTTGATGTCGATGATGAACTTACCCGACCGTATTTTAAACTGGAAAATGTCGAAAGCGGAGTGTTCATGCTTGCCAACAAACTTTATGGAATTCGTTTTCAGGAAAACAAATCAGTTCAGGTATACCATAAAGATGTAAAAGTCTTCGATGTTCTCGATAAGGACGATGAATTTATCGGGCTGTTGTATATGGATTATTTTCCGCGTGCGGGTAAAAGACAGGGTGCATGGATGACAGATTTTATTCAGCAATTCAAGACGGAGAACACAAATGTCAGACCGCATATATCGCTTGTATTTAATTTTTCCAAACCTTCTGATGAAAAACCTTCTTTACTTACTTATAGTGAAGTACGAACACTTCTGCATGAATTTGGACATGGACTTCACGGCCTCTTCAGCGATGTAACTTACAGAACTCTCGCAGGCACTTCGGTTTACAGGGATTTCGTTGAATTGCCATCACAAATTATGGAGAACTGGGCAAAAGAAAAAGAGTGGCTGGATATGGTGGCTTTTCATTATCAAACCGATGAAAAAATGCCTGAAGAAATGATCCGAAGGATCATTGAGAGCAAAAATTTTCTTTCTGCATATTTCACCATACGACAAATCAGTTTCGGATTGAACGATATGGCCTGGCACAGCATCACAGAACCGGTAAATGATCAGGTGGTAAACTTTGAAAGAACAGCTATGCAACCTGTAAAACTGCTACCCGAAATAGAAGGTGTTGCCATGAGTCCGGCATTCTCTCACATTTTTGCCGGAGGATATGCAGCCGGCTATTATGGCTATAAATGGGCAGAAGTGCTTGATGCGGATGCATTTTCTCTGTTCAAGCAAAACGGTATATTTGATCAGAAAACCGCTGCCAGCTTCAGAAAAAATATTCTCTCAAAAGGAGGTACCGATCATCCTATGGATCTTTACATTGCTTTCAGAGGACAAAAACCTTCGATTGAACCACTTCTAATTCGCAGCGGCTTAAAATAAGCCTATGTGGTTTTAACATATAATAAAAAATTTTATTGATTTGTTAATTATTGAACCTTCGAAACAGACAATTGTTATCTATTCTGAATCCTTAAAATGAAACGGAGAAATGATAATGAAAAAACATATTTTTAGTCTGGCGATCTTAACAACAGCGCTTTTTTCAGGTTTGAATGCTTTTCCCCAAAAGGGGAATATCGAATACAAAGTAAATACTGAAACCAGTAAAATATCCTGGATAGGAACAAAACCCGGTGGTCAGCACAACGGTACGGTGAATATCTCGGAAGGTACTGTCATTATGAAAAACGGTGAACTGGCAGGTGGCAGTTTTGTGATTGATCTGAACAGTATTGTAAACCTTGATCTGGAATCGGAAACCTGGAATAAGAAACTTATAGACCACCTGAAAAGTGAAGATTTCTTTTACGTTGAAAAATACCCTCTCAGTACCTTTACAATCACCCATATAGAAAAACAAGAATCCGGCAATTACAAAATCACCGGAAACCTGAATTTGCGAGGTATCACCAGGGAAATAACTTTCGCTGCGAATGTAGTTGTTGAAGATGGAAC
>CAZWFM010000359.1:0-2680 GCA_964633185.1 uncultured Bacteroidales bacterium
AGAAAACCAACCTGTTTTGGGAGTTGTATTTGTTCCGGCTACATCTGTTTTGTATTATGGAATGAAAGGTTTTGGAAGTTACAAAGTCAAAGTCAGCAAAGATGATGTAACCGAATCTTTGCTGAAAAACGCAAAAAAAATTCAAGCAGGCAGTATTCATAAAAATCTGGTAGTTGTTGCAAGCAAATCACATCTTTCTGATGATACCACGGAATTCATAATGAAACTTGAAAAGAATGCCGGACAATGTGATATACGTTCTTACGGAAGCTCTTTGAAACTTTGTATGGTAGCAGAAGGCAGCGCAGATATATACCCGCGACTTGGTCCGACTATGGAGTGGGATACTGCTGCCAGTCATGCCATTGCAGAATTTGCAGGTTGCAGAATTTTAAGCTTGCCGGCCCGAAAGCCCGTTGAATATAACAAACAGGACCTTTTAAATCCCTGGTTTCTCGTATACAATGCGCAGCTTGATTCTCTTGTAGGCAAAACTATTTGACGAGGTTTATGCTTCCATATCTGGTTTCGATGTGTACGTAAGGCAAATCACCTTTTTTATCACCAATAACCCCTTCAACACTCATTTCGGTGTTTTCCTGAAATTTATTTACCCTGGAATTTGACGGATAATGAATTTTGGCATATTTGGCAGTTCCTTTCAATTGATAAGATGCAGACGGATCAATGCCAATGCTTATGGATCCATAGCTGTTATCAATGTCAATAGATTCAAAAGAGGGCGATACATAAGCTATTTTGGTATCGGTATATTTTGTGTTGATGCGTAATTTATTCGTCAATTTCTCGAATTTAAAATTAGAGTATTGAGCATCCGTTATAAAATTTGCGATTTTGTTTATCTGGTAACTGTCATATTTTGACTCACTTACAATGGAACTATTCTTTTCAATGAAGATTTTGGAATACTTACTCAGAATCATCAATGCCTGGCTGTTTTCTATATTTATCTTTGAATATTTTATGTTTAGCTTAAGCCATTTGCAGCTTTCAATTGTACCTTTAGAATACCCGAGATTGACTTCAGTCATAGCTTCTTTTCCTGCTGACAGAAGTTGGTTTGCCTGAAGATTCCCGTATTTTATTGTGATGACAGAAGCAGATTCGAGATTATTGATAAACACATTGCCATATTTATTTTCCAGCAAGAGCTTTACAACAGATGGCATGTGGATGATATAGTTAATTTCAAACTTATTGTCATCTGTATACTGTTTGTTGCCGAAACTTTTATAAAAAGCATCGCTGAATTTTGTTTCGGCATAGATTGAATTGCCTTCCTCATAAATATCGATGTCTATGTTGTCCAGTACCTGTCTGGCTTTTTGACTGCTTAGATCATGAATTTTGATCTGAACATCAATTTTAATCTCATTTTTTTCCCAGTCTCTGATATCAACATCACCATATTTTGTGTTGATGTTTAAAATACTGCTTTTGCCGGCAGCAAAAACTTTAGTTATATTTTTTTCCACGTCTTCCTGAGAAAATGAATCTGTTGACAGAAATGAAATCAACAAGGCCAGGGTAATCAGGAATAAATTTCTATTTTCAATTTTATTTTTCATGGGTATTCTATTTTTCTGATACAATGTGACTTTTCCATATTTACTATTTAGTGAATTCGTTCAAGAATTACATTTAAAAGATCAAGTTTCATCTGATATGTATTTAAGATAGCACTGATAAGTCTTTCATCTCCCGGATTTTTATCAAGATCTTTTTTTATTGTTTCGAATGATTTATCTATTTCCCTGAGATCTTGTAGTATTGATTTATCAACATCATTCTGATTTGACAGGATATCCATTCTTTGATTTATTTTGTTCTGATAATATGCTTCTGTTTCGTACAATTCAGGTGTAATATTTGCGAGGAGGTAGTCATTAGCAGAGAAAGAGTCTGAAGTTAACATGATTATAAATCCTAAAGTAATTAGCACAACCACTGAGGCTGCAGCAACCAGAAACCTGTTTAGTGGTGTTTTCCAGGATTCATCGGGAGTAATATTAAGCTTGTTTTTAAATCTTTTAAGATGACCCTCTGGCGGATCTTCTTCAAACAAACCCCTGTTATTTTGAACCATGTCTTCAATCATGATGGTTTATTTTCTCTTTAAGTTTTTCCTTAAGCTTTTTTTTTGCTCTTGTAAGTTGTGATCTTGAAGTAGATGCCGTAATATTTAATATCTGACTAATTTCTTCATGATCATAGCCTTCAAAAAGGGACAGTGACAGAATAATCCGGTAGCCGTCAGGCAATTCAAGTAAAGCGGTCTTGATCGTATGAACCAACTTTTCGTTATCAATTTGAGACTCCTTCCAGTCAACTAGTTCATCAACAGATAAAATTTCTTCCTTTAATTCTTCAAATACAGGTCTGTTCTTACGAAGATGATCAAGTGATTTATTGATGACGATCCTTTTTAACCACACACCAAATGGCACTTCCTCTCTGAAATTTGCAATTGCTGTGTATGCAGACAAAAAACTCTCCTGCATGATATCTTCCGCAAGCTGCCTGTCTTTAACTATTCTCAGACTTGTATTAAACATGGCCTTAGAGTATAATTCATACAATCTGCACTGAGCCTTCCTGTCATTCCTTTTGCATGCCTTTACCAGATCAATGTGAATATCAATAGTATTTCTTTTTTGAT
>CAZWFM010000360.1:0-2671 GCA_964633185.1 uncultured Bacteroidales bacterium
TTAAAAGTAATAATTAATTCGCTCAAAACAGAATGAAAGAATGAAAAAGATAACTTTTAACCGGTATAAATTAATTTACTTTTTTAATCCAGGCTTGAGGATCTACCTCATTTTGAATTGTTTTCAAAAAATGGTCTGCGTCTGTCTTATTGTTAAAAACATCATAACTTACCGCGTGTAAACTGCCTATATTTCCAAATTTCTCAGCATTATAGCCATTATTTTTCAGCTCAATTACGAGATTATCTGCATTTTGTTCATTGCTGAAAGCTCCTGCAACAACGTAATATCTTGTTCCTTGTTTTGTCTGAGTTTGTATTGGTTTCGTTACTTCCGGAATGGTTTCTTCTTTGGGAATTGTTTCCTCTGTTTCCTCCGTTTCAGGTACTTCATCATAGGATTCGGTAACATAATTATCCTCTTCGATTATAGGCTCTTCCAGCAACAATTCATCTGCATCTGATTTTTTAAAGAAAGATGGCAGGTCTTTATTGTACATAAAATAACCGGTAATTAATATTCCATTGATCAGTATAATGACTACTATCCAAAGTATAATCGTTCTTTTGCTTGTATTTTTTTTCCGGTATTCGGTTTCTGACCTGGTTGAGCTATAAGAAAATGTTTTTGAAGAAGGTGATGAAACTGATGCACTCTCGTTTTGTTTTGCTTTTAAAGTTTCCTTCTCTTTTCTTTCTCCCTCCATTTTTGCTCTTTCTTCCTGTTCTTTTTTCTCCTGCTCTGCCTTTGTTTTCTCTTCCCGTGCTTTCTCTTCCTGTTCTTTTTTCTCCCGTTCAGCTTTTACTTTCTCTTCCTGTTCCTTTTTCTCGTGTTCAGCCTTCTCTTTTTCAGCCTTTGCAGTTTCTTCCTGTATCTTTTTCTCCTGATCGGCTTTTACTTTCTTCTCTTTTTCTGCTTTTGGCTGTTCCGGTTTTGGTTTTTCTTCTTTTTCTAACGCCTTAGTTGCCGGTCTTGCTTTTGATATTGTCTTTATGTCATCTCCTTCAAGAGAAATTTTACCAGCCGAACTTTTAATAAGTACTCCAAGTTTATCCAAAGGATATTGCTCACCTTTATCGAGTTTAGTAACGATTGTTTTAACAAAATCTTCAACTTTTTCTTTTGCTTTTTCCCTGTCAAGATTCTCGCTTTTGGATATGGCATCAATAAGCATTCCATCGTTGTATTGAAGGAATTCATTAAATACTATAGTGAGTGGTTTTCTTTGTTTAACAATAAAGGCTCCGAAGTCAGGGACAATGACTCTGTTATTTTTTTCAAGGATTTGATTTATATATTTTTCCATCAGGATAATTTTTTCTTAAATTTAATATAAATACAAAATTAATAAATATCAATGGGACAATACATTGAAGATTTTAACAATTCATTGTAGAGTACTTTTTTGGTTTTTTTAACGGATTTGTTTTGATTTTACTTTCTTTGTGGTATTAGATAAGGATTAACAATGAAATACAGGCATATTTTGGGAATTGATTTTGGAGGCTCAGGAATAAAAGGAGCTCCGGTAGATACAAAGAAGGGATATTTAACCGCTGGCCGACATAGAATTCCGACTCCTTTACCGGCTACACCTGCAGGTGTATCGGATGTTATTTATCAGATAGTGAAACATTTTAAATGGAAAGGTCCTGTTGGACTTGCATTTCCTGCTGTAGTGATGAACGGTGTTGTTAAAACAGCTTCAAATATTGATAAGAATTGGATTGGAACGAATGCTTCGGAGTTGATAATAAAAAAGACCGGCTTACCTACGTATGTCTTGAATGATGCCGATGCTGCCGGAATGGCCGCTATGAAATTTGGTGCAGGAAAAGGCAAAAAAGGATCTGTAATCCTCATTACAGTGGGTACTGGAATTGGAACAGTCTTATTTACAAAGGGTAAGCTGGTTCAAAATACCGAACTCGGTCATCTTTATCTTAAATCAGGGATTGAAGCAGAAGATTTTACTTCTGATGCCGTAAGACAAAATGAAGGACTTGATTGGGAAGAATGGGCCAAACGATTTGATGTTTATCTGAATGAAATGGAAAAGTTGTTCTGGCCGGAATTAATCATTATTGGAGGCGGAGTTAGCAAAAAGGCGGAAAAATTTCTTAGCCATTTAACAGTAAAAACAAAGATTATAATGGCCAAGGCTAAAAATGAAGCAGGAATAATAGGAGCCGCTCTGGCAACACGAGAAAACCGAAATTTATTTGAATAGCTTCAGTTATTGGTTCGAAGGATTTTCAAAAAGTGTGCGTTGTATAATGGATCTGCCAAGAGTGATTTCATCTGTGTACTCCAGTTCATCTCCAAAAGAAACACCGCGAGCAATAACAGATATTTTCTCTACATGACTTTTAATTTTCTTATAAATATAATAATTGGTGGTATCACCTTCCATTGTTGCGCTAAGTGCAAATATCACTTCGTTAATTTTTTCTGAAGCAACTCTCCTGATCAGTGATTCTATTTCCAGATCATTTGGTGCTATACCTTCCATAGGAGAAATAATTCCTCCCAGGACATGATAGAGACCGTTGAATTGATGAGTATTTTCAATAGATATTACATCTCTTACATTTTCAACAACACAGATCATGGTGTTATTGCGTTTTTTTGAAGAACAAATGGAACAGATCTCAGTATCGGAAAGATTATG
>CAZWFM010000361.1:0-2663 GCA_964633185.1 uncultured Bacteroidales bacterium
AAAACAAAATTTTCAACATTACCGGGATCAGGTTTATAATCGAAAGTGAAATTTATTGCACTGTTTGCTCCTTTCATATAATATATCCATGTTTCAGAGGTAGCTGTTTTCTCCATATTCTGTGGAGGACCATACACAATGTATACCATTCCTCTATCGGTCTTCCATCCTGGAAGAGCATTTGAAAAGTAATAATTGGAAAAATATACCCTGTTATAATAAATTCTGATCATCTCACGTGCCCTCCCGGTCGAACCTGCAATATTTAACCAGAAATTATCAGCTGCAAGTTTCTTATTCTCCTCGTTCATCAAGGTATTATAATCTGCTGAAGTAGTAATGTATGCAAGTGGTTCAATCAACGCGTCAGAATCTTTAATTTTTGGAAAGTTTTTGCCGAAATTTGTTATGGTTAACCCCCCTTCCTGAGTAGTATCAAACCTGAATTGATATACTCCTTCATAACTAAAACTCAACATAAGATCAGGGGAATAATCAATGATGTATAAACTGTCAGGAACCTGATAAATCTTCTCAACCCGTACAGAGCCAAATGTTGGTTTAGGCAATACTGATTTATTTTTGTAATAATATATAAATAATTCATCCGCTGAAGGATTTCTATGTTGAATTTTATAGATCATACCTTCATGCATTACGTTATTAAAATAAGGAATGCCCTTGTTGCTCAGGATGTTAAAATTTTGCTCAGAATACTGATTGGTTTTATCTACCTCTAAAAATCTCAGATTTAACTCCCCTCTCAGGAGATCACGTGTTACAATCCTTAACTGGTAATGTTTGCCCATATCAAGATTCAGGGGTATCTGTGAAAGAAACCTTCTTCCTACATCTTCCTGTTTAATAGTATATCTGTATGTGATACTATCTGCCAATTCAGGTTTGTTATCTTTTATCTCATAGGCCTGAACCTGAACAGATACTTTGCTGATAAACTCCTTCTCAGGATTTGCCTGATTAAAAAGCAATTCATTTGGAAACAGTTTGACATACAATAAGGAAGAATTATCTGTGCTGTGATATACTCTGAATGCAGGATGAAGATGTGAACTGGCAGGATTATATATTGCAGAAAGATTCCACCTTGTGCCGGATACAGTATAAGGACTCGAACAACTGATGATTATGAAAACAAACAGAAAGACAGTAAATATGGCAACAACAGTATATTTTACTATTTTCTTGTATCTGTCCGGCATCTTACTAAGTTTATGATATAGAATATATCTTGAATCAGATTTTTGCTAAAGTAAAGAATTTCTTTCAGCCTTCAATTCTTCCAGTACATAATGATACTTTTCCCAATCAGATAGTGCCAGATTTACCTTATGTTTTAGTATCTCATATGTTTTGTAAAAATCAATATCCTGCACCTTTTCACTTTCCTTCATGATCAATTCCATTTTTCTCATTTCCGATTCCGCTTTCTCAATCCTTCTTTCTGCGGATTCAATATTACTTTCAATTTTTCGTATTTTTTTATCCAGTTCCCTCCTTTTGGAAAATATTGCTTTTTGATCCGAATTCTCATGTTTGATCTTATTATTCAAACTGCTTTTATTGTTCAAATTCATAGAATCAAGCGTATCAATCTTTCTCTTCTTTAAAAAATCAAAAATTCCCCCTCTGTGCTCATGGATCTTTGCATTCTTAAACTCATAGAGTTTATCCGTAAGATCATCAAGAAATTCTCTGTCGTGCGAAACAACAATTAACGTTCCGTTATAAGACTTAAGAGCTTGCTTTAAAATATCCTTTGAATGCATGTCAAGATGATTGGTAGGCTCATCCAAAACCAGCAAATTGTATGGTTTTAAAAGTAATTTTGCAAGTGCCAGTCTTGATTTTTCACCTCCCGACAAAACCTTAACCTTCTTATCAACATCTTCTCCGCTAAAAAGGAATGCTCCCAAAATATCCCTGATCTTTGTTCTCATATCACCTACCGCTACCTGGTCAATTGTCTCGAGAACAGTTATATTTGTATCCAACAATTCATCCTGGTTCTGAGCATAATATCCTATACTTACATTATGTCCCAACCTGCATTCACCTTCAAAATCAAGATCACCAGTAATAATCCGGGATAATGTTGTTTTTCCCTCACCATTCCGGCCTATAAAGGCAATCTTTTCTCCACGTTCAATAACCAAATCCACTGAATCCAAAACAACATGATCATCATATCGTTTGGTGATCTTATCAGCCTTAATAACAACAGTCCCGGCTCTTGGCGCAGGTGGAAATTTAACATTCATAGTACGAACATCTTCATCTTCAATTTCTATAACTTCCATCCTTTCCAATTGTTTTATCCTTGATTGCACCTGAACCGCCTTTGTAGCCTTATACCTGAAACGATTAATAAATTCCTGTGTATCTTCAATCTGTTTTTGTTGATTTTTGTATGCTGCAAGCATTTGTGTCCGGCGTTCCTTGCGTAAACTTACGTATTCCGAATAAGGGACTTTGTAATCATAAATTTTCCCCAGCGAAATTTCTAATGTACGTTTTGTAATGTTATCCAAAAAGGCTTTATCATGAGAGATAAGGACTATAGCCCCGTGATATTGCTTTAGAAAGCTTTCAAGCCACTGAATAGACTCAATATCAAGATGGTTTGTTGGTTCATCAAGAAGAAA
>CAZWFM010000362.1:0-2655 GCA_964633185.1 uncultured Bacteroidales bacterium
AATTTCAGATTGGCTACTTCGGAAAACTATACAAACAAAGCCGGTGAAAAAGTAACACAAACAGAGTGGCATAATATAGTACTTTGGAGGGGTCTTGCAGAGGTTGCAGAGAAATACATAAAGAAAGGAACCCAGGTATATATTGAAGGGCGCATTCGCACACGTTCCTGGGATGACAGAGATGGAAACAAAAGATATACTACTGAAATCGTGGCAGACAATTTGCAGCTGATGGGAAAACGCAGTGATAGTACCGTTGAATCATCTGCTGTCCAGGATCCAGGTACTTATAGTCCCGGAACAAAAGAATCAAAAGAAAATTCTGTTCCGGAAGATAACGGAGCTGATGATCTTCCATTCTGATCTGTTTAACTTTATTGATGACTTTTGGACTCAGATCCCTTTAATTCGGTTTTAGTATTAGTAAGCAGCATAGGTGTGGAAAAACTCACATTTGGTATTGCATTAGCCATTGTTGTGATAATATTACTGTTTTTTATTTCCGGACTTGTGTCAGGGAGCGAGGTGGCTTATTTTTCCTTATCACCCGGTGAAATAGCCAAGCTAAAAGCAACCAACAGCAGATTTGGCAGAATGGCACTGTATCATCTGCAGACACCTGAGAGATTACTCGCAACCATACTGATTACCAATAATTTTGTAAATGTTGCTATTGTTGTAATATCAACTTTTATTACTCAATCCTTATTTGTTTTTAACGGTCCTGCCTGGGTGGCCTTTGTGATTCAAATTGTGGTTGTTACCTTTCTTATTCTATTTTTCAGTGAAATATTCCCTAAAATATATGCGAATCGTTTTTCAATCACATTTGCATTGTTAACGGCTCCAAGTCTTAAGTTTTTCAGTAAGCTTTTCTGGCCGGTGAGTTCATTTTTAATCTATTCCACTTCAATTGTAAATAAGAGACTGGCAAAACATAGCGACAATATCTCGTTTGATGAATTGTCGGATGCATTGGAATTAACAGAGAAACATCTTACTGAAGAAAAAAATATTCTGAAGGGCATTATCAAATTTGGAAATATTGATGTATGCGATATAATGAAATCGAGAGTAGATATTGTAGCAGCCGATATAAACAGCAATTTCAAAGAATTACTGACACTTATCAATGATTCAGGATACTCAAGGATTCCGGTCTTTGAAGATACTTTCGACACGATTAAAGGAATTTTATATGTTAAAGATCTCCTGCCTTATGTCAATAAACCAAAGACATTTAAATGGCAATCGCTTATCAGACCTTCATATTTTGTGCCCGAAAGTAAAAAAATCAACGATTTATTGAAAGAATTTCAAACTAACAGAATACATCTGGCCATTGTAGTTGATGAATACGGAGGGACATCCGGTATTGTCACACTGGAAGATATTCTGGAAGAAATAATAGGTGAGATCATTGATGAATCAGATGAAGAAAACCCTCCATTTGAGAAAATTGATAACAGCAATTTTATTTTTGAAGGAAAGACCTTATTGAATGATTTTTACAAGATCACTGAAGTCAACGACAAAATATTTGATGAAGTTAAGGGTGAAGCGGATACACTTGCCGGATTAATATTGGAACTCAGAGAAGAATTTCCGGCGAAGGGAGATAAACTTGTCTACAAAAACTTTATTTTTGAAATTCTGGCGGTTGATAAGCGAAGAATAAAAAAAGTTAAGGTGAATATAAGGTCCAGTATGAATAATTAGTAGTGAGGAAGACTATGAATTGCTGTAAAAATCCCGTGTATTGTTGCATTGTGTTTTTTTTGTTCTTTTTTGCATGCAAAACTCCTATGGCACCTAAACCCCGGGGATATTTCAGAATAGATTTTCCTGAAAAAGAATACCGGAGATTCCAAAGCGATTGCAAGTTTTCTTTTGAGTCGCCGGTTTACGGAGAGGTAGTCAGATCCAATCTTCGGAATGCAGAACCCTGTTGGTACAACATTGAATTTAATGAATACGGAGCTACTATTCATTTGACCTATAAATCCTTGAAAAATATGGATCTGACATATTATACTGAAGATGTTAGAAAAATTGTTTACAAACATATTGTAAAAGCTGATGACATTATTGAAGCTCCGGTGTATAATCCGGAGTCTGATGTTTATGGATTTATATACAGCATTGAAGGAAATGCAGCCTCTTCTGTAAATTTTTACATTACAGATAGTATTACCGGGTTTTTAAATGGTTCGTTATACTTTAATGTGCAACCAAATATTGATTCTTTGGCACCATCCATTGAATTCTTTAAAAAGGATATTATACATTTGATAAACTCATTTGAATGGGAGTAGAAAGAAGATGCCTTTAATTTTTAAAGAGAAATTTCACGGTGATTGTTTATTCGGAATCTGGGAAATTAGTGAGACCTTTGAAGAACTGGCGTCAGAGGTGCATCTTTTCCCCGGTGAAAAGGAAAGACTTTCTGGTTTCAGAAGTGTGGCAAGAAAAATTGAATTTCTAAGTGTAAGGATTTTACTCAAAGCTTTAATAGGTGTTTGTGGACCTATTGTTTACAGTGATCATAAAAAGCCTTACTTGCATCAGAGTGATTACCGGATCAGCGTTTCACATTCAAAAAAACTCACATCAATTATGTTGAGCAAAACAAAAAAGATTGGAATTGATCTGGAA
>CAZWFM010000363.1:0-2649 GCA_964633185.1 uncultured Bacteroidales bacterium
CCTGAACCATTCCAGTCGCCTTCTACGGGTTTTGGATGCAAATTTATACGAACACCGTATTTTTCTCCTACTCGTTCAGCAATATAGCGAGCAACCCAGGTTTGATCACCGGCGCATTTTGCTCCTTTTGCAAAGATCTGATACTCCCACTGTCCTTTCATAACTTCAGCATTAACACCTTCAATATTAATACCTGCATGGATACAATTATCAAGATGTTCTTCCACTATGTTTCTGCCAATATTGTACTCAGCACCGACAGAACAATAGAAAGGACCCTGTGGAGGAGGAAAGTATCCCGGGGCAGGGAATCCAAGAGGTGTGTGATGATCAAGGTCCCATAATACATACTCCTGTTCAAAACCAAACCAAAAATCATCATCGTCATCATCAATTGTGGCTCTTCCATTTGATGGATGCGGCGTACCGTCGGCATTCAATACTTCTGTCATAACAAACCATCCGTCTTTTCTTGCAGGATCAGGAAACAGTGCAACAGGTTTTAACAAGCAATCGGAATTATTACCTGCAGCTTGTCTTGTAGATGATCCATCGAATGACCATATCGGGCAATCATCAAGTTTACCGTTAAAATCCGAGACAACCAGTGTTTTGCTGCGCATGGTCTGTGTTGGCCTGTAGCCATCCAGCCAAATGTATTCAAGTTTTGCTTTCATAATATAGCTATTATAAGTTAATGATTGAACTCTTTCTTTTCTGATGACAAATATATGAAGAAAAATCAATAAAATGCATATTTATTATTAATAACTATCAAAAAAATAGGGCTATATATCAAAAAATATAATAATTATATCCAATACCCCCTATTAATATGTAGGGTAATGACGATAAAAAGTATTAATTAAAACATGGCTGTTTATTAAAAATATACTTGTATTTTTGTTGCATGCACGGTAAAATCATCTGAACAGTTTGGCAGATATGACGAATCATAACAAGATCCGTTAAAAAGGGCTGTCCTGAAAGTTGAAAATTCGCCACCAAGACACTAACGAAATACTCACAAAGTTATATAATTGAATATCAGAGTTTTGTGAATTCTTTGAGTCTTCGAGAATTTATGGCGATATTAAAATATTTACCTTTTGAGACAATCCCTAATATGAAAAGAAGAATCTGGCGGATACTGCTGGTTATTTCCAGGAAGTCAGTCTGTCTGCGATACTAAGACTGCATCCTCCCGGAAGATTCCTTGAATTCTTATATCAGACCCGGATTAAGATCTGTTTTTTACCAAATTCCAGATACCAATAAAACCAAGATAAGCGGAAATGATAAAAAGGAATACTATACCCGCTTTAAGACTGAAATTCTCTGTGAAGATTCCCATAAGCAAAGGGAATACTGCACCACCTGAAATTGCCATTATCATTAATGCAGAGATTTCGTTTGATTTCCCGGGATATTTTTCGATGCTTAATGAAAAAATAAGCGGGAAAATATTGGCAGAACCAGCTGCAGTTGCGACAATTCCAATACCAGCAAAAAAAGCAGTAGTACTCAATATCAATACGATTAATCCGGCTAATGTAATAATCGCCGAGATCAATAGAAAATAAGATGCAGTAAGCTTTTTTAACAGAATTGCTCCCAGGAACCTGGAAACCATTAATGCAATGAAATACAAACTGATTCCTTTGATCGCTTCTTCATGCGTAAGGTTAAATTGCTTAAGCACACTGGGGATACCGGTATTCATACCAACATCCAGGCCCACCACAATAAAAATACCAAGCACCATTAGCAAAATGTAAATATTGCCGAATAATTTGAAGCTTGATCTAAAACTTGCAGGTTGTTCTTTTTTATGACTTTCTTCAACGGGAGTAAAATAAAGCCACATCCCGGAGAGTATGGAAAGGCCACCATATACAATAAAAACAAATTTCCAATCTCCAAACACCCTTACAAAGAACACTGCAATCATAGGTCCCAGAAATGCAGCAATGGATTTGATAAACTGACAGAGAGACATATTGCTGGAATAACTTCCCTTTGAGGATACTTCATATAGGAGCGGATTGAGTGAAACCTGAATAACTGTATTGCCTATACCCATTAGAGCCAGTCCGATCATAAGAATATAGTAGTTGTAAACTATAAATGGCACTAACATAGCGAAAGTTGTAATTATCAGGGAGGCAATTACCATAGCCTTTTTGCCAAATTTATCCTGTAAAATACCTGTGGGAATGGAAAAGACAAAGAACCAGATAAAGATCAATGAGGTGAGAAATTGCATGGTTGATTCTGTAAGTTCAAAATCTTTGGAAGCATAATTAACAGCTGTTCCAACAATATCGACAAATCCCATACAATAAAAAGTGACAAAGACAGGCAATACTTTTAAAAAATTTTTCATACTTAGGATGAATTATGGGTTTAAAATATCATTCAGTGAAATCATTTTCAGTTTGCTCACATCAAGTTCTGTATCTTTATTCACGAAGCAACTTACAATTACTTTTTCACCTGGCAGCAGGTCAAAATAATTGTCGGAGAAATGCATATCCTCATCTTCAAAATACAGGAAAAGATTACGAACCAGTTGATTGCTTTTCAATTCAACATGAATGGTTTCTCCTCTCTTATGAACATTAAGATCGATTTTGGGTTTTGATAAAT
>CAZWFM010000364.1:0-2640 GCA_964633185.1 uncultured Bacteroidales bacterium
TCCTTTCAGATGGAAGAACTGCCAGGGAAGTGAGAAATGAATATCCTGTATTGTTTGTAAAAACAGTGCATGAAAGTTGCAAGAAAATGTATGGGGATGATTTTATCCTGATCTCCCGAGCCGGATATTCCGGAAGTTCAGAATACAGCGGATTCTGGGGTGGCGATATTGGTTCACCGCCTGAAGGACTGCGCACAGCAATTATCGCCGTTCAGCGAAGTGCCATCATCGGATTTCCGATTTGGGGATCAGATATCGGAGGCTACTGGCAGGGCAATCTTGACCGGGAAGTTTGTGCCCGATGGCTTGCTTTTGGTTGTTTTAATCCAATCATGGAATTTGGTCCGACTGCTGACAGGGCACCATGGAGTATGGATTCAGAACCACAATACGATACAACATTAATAGCCATCTGGAGACTTTATGCAAAAATACATGCCGCTATTGCGCCCTATAGTTATAAGTTCGTAATAGAAGCAAACGCAACAGGAATGCCGATTGTAAGACCATTATTTCTCGAATTTCCCGATCAGAGAGAATGCTGGAACGACTGGCAAACATACTTATATGGCCCTGATATCCTGGTCTCAGCAATATGGCAAAAAGGCATTACAAAACAATCCGTTTACCTTCCGGCAGGATACAAATGGAGAGATGCATGGGATATTGATAAGTTATACGAAGGCGGACAATATCTGGAAGTTGAAACACCTGTATATAAGATTCCCATCTTCCTGCGTGAAAATTCAGAGATCGAGTTAGGTAATTTGCAGATTTTATACCTGGAATCTCTGAAATTAGCAAGTGAAATTCCGGATCTTCAAAAACTCGAAAACATATTCTTTAATGAGAACTGATTATGAGCTCATCTGAGAAAGATACTGTATGAATCATCAACTAAATTCTATTTCTAACTGTAGAATTCTGAGAAAGATTTTGTAAATTCATGAGTCAGCATTAAATGCTTATTTCAAAACAGGTTAAATATTTGAATGAAATACGATTACTACAAATACAAAAATCTTTTTGATACGATGGATTTGGGTGTCGTATACCAGGATGATAAAGGAAATATCATTGAACTGAATCATGCTGCTCAAAAAATCCTTGGATCTGCAAAAAGGGAACTCATTGGAATTCATTTTTTGTCCACTGAATTTAAAGCCCGAAAAAAAGACGGTACAATACTTACTACGAATGAACAACCGGCTTTGGTAGCATTAACCACGGGCAAAAAAGTCAGGAATGTTGAAATACAAATTTACATCAGGAAACAAAAGCAATACAAGTGGATCAATATCTGTTCTGTACCTGAGTTTAAAAAAGGGAACCGAAAACCATTCAGGGTATATTCCACTATTCGTGATATAACAACAAGAATAGAATATGAAGAACAGTTAAAACTAACACATTTTGGGATCAATCATTCTCTCATTGCTATAACCCAGGTAGATGACGATGGGAATATTTATTATGCTAACGATCAGGCCTGTAAAAATCTTGGATATACCCACAAGGAAATGATTAAACTCAAAATATGGGATATCGATCCGAATTTTGATCCGGAAAAATGGAAAGTACATCGAGAGCATACCCGAAAGCATGTCAATACAATTTTAGAAACAACACAAAAAAGAAAGGACGGCAGTACATTTCCTGTTGAAGTGGTCATTAATTTTTTTAAGTTCGGAAACCGGAAGATCTCATTCTCCTTCTCAAAGGACATTACTGAACGTAAAAAATATGAAAAAGAACTGAAGGAAAACGAAGAGAAATTCCGTATTCTGCTTTATAGTCAGAACGACGCTATATTCCTCTACCCCTTTCATGAAAAGAAATTTTTGAAATTTACTGAAGTCAATGACGTTGCCTGTGAACGATATGGTTATTCCAGGGAAGATTTTCTTAAACTTACTGCAGAAAATATTACTGAGTTAAAAGACAACAAAAAAATGAATATCCATGAACAAAAAAAGATATTGCAACAAGGAAAGAATTTAGTAATTGAAGCGGAAAATATTAAAAAATCAGGAGAACATTTTCCGGTTGAAATAAGCTCAAATCTCATCGAAATAAAGAATAAGAAATATATTCTTTCTGTTGTCAGAGACATTACAACCCGCAAAAAATCAGAAGAGGCATTGCGTGCAAGCGAAGAACGATTCAGAAGGATCTTTGAAGAAGGGCAATTCGGGATCACCATTGCCGGTCCTGATTTTAAATTTATTAATGCAAATCCGGCATTTTGCAAAATGATAGGTTATTCGCTGAATGAATTGAGGACAAAAACATTTGCAGATATTACGCATCCCAATAGAGCAGATGATGACAGAAAAAAAGTAATCGCATTATCCCAGGGAAAAATGAAACAGATCAGGACAGAAAAAGAATACATTAAAAAGAACGGACAGATACTCTGGGGAAGCCTGATATCAACTGTTGTTTTCGATGAAAAAGGCAGGGCACTTTACTACCTGGCAATGATACAGGATATCACTGAAAAAAAGAAAACTGAGAAGATTTTGCAAAAGCAAATGAAAGATTATCAATCGCTAAGTGAAGATTACATGTTGCAAAACATAGAGCTGATTGAAAGTCTTGAAAGAATAAACAAGATCAATATTGAACTGGAAGAAGCAA
>CAZWFM010000365.1:0-2621 GCA_964633185.1 uncultured Bacteroidales bacterium
TACTCAGGATACAGAATTACGGAAGCGATACCCTTACTTCATCAAATAATATTGCTGTATCTTTCAAATATGAAAGCCAGCCAAGAGTAAATGCAAATGTCACTGTCAGTGAACTTCTCCCCGGTGAGTATTATGATCATACATTTGTTTCGGAAAGTGTTGATCTGTCTGCACTGGGTGATTATGATTTCAATCTGACTGCTGTTACCACCGGTGATATGAGAATTGAAAACGACACCCTTGACTGGATTGTCAGTACTCTGGCAAATCCGATAATAGATTTGAATGTCGAAGAAGATTCCGTATACAAAGTGGCAGAAATGTTACTTGATGCGGGCTACGGTGAGAATTATATATATTTATGGCACGATAACTCTACGGAACAAACCTATACAGTAACTGATGTAACAAACGTAGAGGTGTTTGTTCTGGACACCGTAACAGGTTGTTATGGTGGTGATACGGTTACCGTTCATCTTGATGTACTTGATTATATGATAACTTCAATATCTATTGATGAAGATGCATGTTCAGGAGATTATGAAGATGTTGAAGTACTTATACTGAATAATGGGAACCAGCCACGAACCTATGCATTTATTACTTTAGAGTATCGTCTTGGAGGCAATTATCTGTTTGCCGAAGAATTTGAGAATATTGGTACATGGATCGATAATACTTCAAAGATCCATACTACCCAACAGACTATTCCTCTGAATGATTTAGGTCCTGATAATCTCAGAATCACCATAAGTACAGAGGGTGATCTCAGACCTGAGAACGATGAGTTCAATCTTCCGATCGATGTGATTCCAAGTCCGGATGTGGACTTTGGCGGCGAGGCCCTGGAAGTAGAATTCCCGTACACACTTGATGCCGGATCAGGTCATGCCTCATATTTATGGAGTAATGGTTCAACTCAGTCAACCTATACGGCTACTCAGCCGGGAACATACAGCGTAACAGTTACCGGTACAAATGGCTGTCAGACAGTCCGGTCAGTTTATCTCGATACTGAGCTTGCAGTAAGTCCTATAGCAGCAGATGAATGGAATATTCAGTATTATCCGAATCCTGCAAATGAATATATTACTGTTGAAGCTGAGTTTGAACGTCCGGGAGAATACATTCTTGAACTCTTTAATGCACAAAACAGTATATTGATTATGCGTCGTATTGAAAACAAGGGCTTTAAAGAGAATCTCTATATAGGTGATTTACCTGCTGGTCTTTACTTCATTCGAATTCGGAACCATGAAGCCTATCATATCAGTAAATTGGTAATTCGATAATCCATTATCACAATACTTACATAAAAACCGCAGCATTCAACCTGCGGTTTTTTTTTGATCGTGAAATGATAATTGTCCTGTTTTATAATTTTTGAAATTTATAAATTTCTAATTATCAAATACTTAAACATGATAAAAATCATATTTAAGCGCCAGTAAAATGATCAACAAACTGATAGCCTGGATAATTCCTTTTCTTCCGGAAAAATTCATATGGCTTTTTTCAAAAAAATACATTGCCGGGAAGAATTTTCATGACGCGCTAAAAATTGTTAAACTTCTGAATACAAAAAGAATTTTAACAACAATTGATATTTTGGGTGAATCTTTACATAATAAACAACAGGCTAAAAATTTTAAAAAAAAATACATTCAAACCATTGAAAAGTCTTCAGAACATGGTCTTCTCACTACATTTTCATTAAAGCCTACTATGTTTGGCTTACTGAATGATTTTGAATTTTGTTATCAGACTATTCGCCAAATAGTTGCCAGTGCTGTCAGGCATAATTTCATGATTAGAATTGATATGGAAGATTCTCAATGTACAGATTTGGAACTTGCGCTTTTCAAGAAGCTTTATGGTGAATATCCCTGCAATGTTGGTATTGTTATCCAATCCTATCTGAAAAGATCTCTTTCCGATTTGAAGACAATACAACAATTTTCCAATCCGAAACACCCGGTGAACATCAGGTTATGTAAAGGCATTTACATTGAACCGCCGGATATAGCCTATAAAAAAAAGGACGAAATAAATACCAACTTTTTACAATGCCTTGATTTTATTTTAGTTCAAAATATGTTTCCGGCGATTGCTACTCATGATAAAAAACTAATTCGCGATTGCCTTTCGTTAATTTCAAAACACAAAACCAAAAAAAATCATTATGAATTTCAGATGTTGTATGGTGTTACTCCCAGATTGCGTGATGCAATAGTAAATGAAGGACACTTTATGCGAATCTATGTTCCTTATGGTGAAAAATGGTTTAATTACTCTACCAGAAGATTAAAAGAAAACCCTCACATAGTATACGATATCATTTTAGGATTTTTCGTAAGGAACTAACAGCCTAAAAAGATTTATTCTGTCCTTAACTGCTTTAAAAGATAATCTTTAAACTGAACTTCGGTTACATAGACTTTGAGAACTTTCTCATCAGGCAGCACTTTTCGCAATTTTTCGCTATATGTTATCAATAAATCTGTTTCCTGCTTTTCATAAGAAAGATATTTTTCAAGGGTTTCAGTAATTTCATTTGTCGACATGAAATCAGCATTTTGCATATAATATCGAATAAGTGCTCTTTTCTCAGAAGATATTTT
>CAZWFM010000366.1:0-2598 GCA_964633185.1 uncultured Bacteroidales bacterium
TTATTAAAGAACTGGTAAGTGCAAACAGGGAAAAAATTGCCCGTGAAAGACCCAATCTGAACTTCCTGATTGAATTACCAAAAGAAGAAGTAATAGCCATTACCGATGAAAGGAAATTAAAGCAGATACTGATCAAGTTGCTGGAGAACTCAATTAAATTTACTGAAAAAGGCCATATTCGTATGGGAATCCATAAGCTTAACGATAATTACATCACCTTCCTGGTCGAAGATACCGGCATTGGAATTGATGAGGGATTGATCGACAAAATTTTTGATCGATTTTTTAAGGTCCAGGAAGAAACCCCAAAAGATATTTATCGTGGCTCGGGGCTTGGACTGGCATTTGCAAAAGTAGTCACTGAACTTCTGGGAGGGAAGATATGGGTGGAAAGTCAACTCAACAAGGGTTCAAGGTTTTATTTTACGATACCATATATTAAACCTGACGACAGTGTTTTACGGGATAAGTCAGTAGCCGGCAAAGATTACAGGTGGAATGGTAAACGAATTCTTGTAGCCGAGGACCAGGATTCAAATTATTTACTGATAGAAGCCTTCTTTAAAAATACAGGAGTGGAACTTACAAGAGCAAATGATGGTGTGGAACTGCTGGAGATCTTTGAAAAAGAACCTGCTTTTGATCTGATACTGCTTGACCTCAAGATGCCACGTATGGATGGCACAAATGCCATGAAGATTATTCGTGAGAGCAACAAAACCGTTCCTGTAATTGCTCAGACTGCATATGACAGAACCTTCCACAGAGAGAAATGCCTTGAGCTGGGTTGTAATGAGTATTTTATCAAACCTCTGAAGAAAGCCGATGTACTTGAAACAGTCAGGAAGTATCTCGGGTAGTTAGTTAGCTGCCTGCTGTGCAGGCAGGCTGGTTACTTAACAAAATTCTGGTAAAAATACGTAAGGGGCTGTCTCAAAAGTTGAAATTTCGCCACCAAGGCACTAAATCACAAAGTACTCACAAAGTTATATATAATTGAATATCAGGGTTTTGTGAATCCTGCGAACGCATTAGCTTTCCTGCCAGCCTTGCAGATTGGGTCAAGCTCGTAAACTTGGTTCCCTGTTGCTTGTCGCTTGCGCCATAGCTATAGCGACGGAGCACTGAGGGGTTAGCGAGCACAAAAACAATAACAAAAAAAGGATCGAAGGTTCCTCGCCGCTTGCGGTGAGGAGCTTCAATTCTTTGAGTCTTCGTGACTTCGTGGCTATCTTAAAAATTCTTATATTTTGAGACAGCCCCCTGCCTTTTTCATCAAGTAAATGCTATAGTGTTGCATGGTCATGAGGAAGATCGTTGCCTTGCTTTGTAATTAGCTCCTGCATAATTTTTCTATACAGCTCATCGTTATACGGATAATTCATTATCTTACATTGCTTAAATATAGTTCTATGCCTAAACAAGCGAATTTCATTTTCACTATCTGTGCTTTCATTCTGTTGGTTGCTTCATGCAAAAAAGATGACACAACTTTACATTACGATATTCTTGCAGTAAGTACTTTTTTCGAAGATGTGCAGGCGGCAGTTGATTCTGCTGAAAACGGTGACATAATTTTAATACCCGCTGGAAGCAGTACCTGGGGGTATACAGTGAGAATACCCAACGACATAAGAATAACCTTATCGGGCAGTGGTCAGGATGCAACCGTCATTTCATCCGAAGCCGATGCCCCGGGAAGTCTTATCAATATGGGAAATTCCGGCTCACGTATTACAAACATGGGATTTGTACTTTCCAACGATAACGGAAATGGCATACGTGCCGGAGGGAACGGTTTTCGTGTTGATCATTGCCGGTTTGACAATACGATCGATCAGACCATTGAAGGTGTTATTGTATGGGGGAGTATGCCCGATAACAGTTGTCCGACAGGATTGGTCGATCACTGTGAGTTTAACAATACGCGCGTGGTTGTTGTAGGTGACGCGGCACTTATGGCCCATACCATCTGGGCGGAACCCCTGGGCCTGGGAACCGATAATGCTGCCTTTATTGAAGATTGCATTTTTAACTTCACAAAATTCGGGAATGTCATCGATGCCAATTATGGCGGACGTTATGTATTTCGCTACAACATCGTTAACGATGCGTATCTTGAAGCACATTCCGTACAGGGGAACAACAGGTCTGCACGAAGCTGGGAAATTTACGGCAACACAATAAACCAGGCCGCGAGAGACATGTGGACGCCTTTTTTCCTGCGAGGTGGCACAGGAGTGGTATTTGATAATATACTGACGGGCGAATGGACTTCGGCAACCATTACAATCGATAACAGGAGAAGTTTCGAGGATCTGGGTGACGGGGGATTGTGTGATGGTACATCTCTGTGGGACGGGAATGAAGAAGAAAACGGGTACCCTGCCCGCGATCAGATCGGTCGTTCGACCGATCAGTGGCTGTGGACCGATGAAAATCCCTATCCTCCGCAGGAGCTTGATCCTTTTTACCAGTGGAACAATGTGCACAATGGAAACAATATCAATGTGTATGTACACAACAATTGCGGGATCCACATCAAGGAAAACAGGGATTATTATAATCAGACAGAAAAACCGGGGTATGCACCTTTCA
>CAZWFM010000367.1:0-2569 GCA_964633185.1 uncultured Bacteroidales bacterium
TGGCCATAAAATAAAGATTAAATATATTTTGTATTTATTTCGAGTATAATTCAACTATAAGTTGTTCTTTAATGTTTTCAGGAATTTCTTCCCTTTCAGGTCTGTTCATGAATTTTCCTGACAACTGAGCATCATCCCACTCAATCCATGAAACAGAAACCCTTCGATTAGCCAAAGATTCTGTAATAGTTTCTAAAGATTTAGATTTTTCACGTATACTTACTATATCTCCGGGTCGAAGTGAGTAAGAAGGAATACTCACAATACCGCCATTTACCAAAATGTGCCTGTGAGAAACCAACTGACGTGCTGCTGCTCTTGACGGAGCAATACCAAGGCGATATACTATATTATCAAGCCTTGATTCAAGCAATTGTAATAATACTTCACCAGTAATTCCTTTGCTTCTTGAAGCTCTGTTAAACAGATTTAAGAATTGCTTCTCTAATACCCCATAGGTATACTTTGCTTTTTGCTTTTCTTTCAATTGTAAACCATATTCAGAAGTTTTTCTTCTTTTCTTGTTAGCTCCGTGAAATCCCGGAGGATAATTTTTATGTTCAAAATATTTATCGGCACCATAAATAGCATCTCCAAATTTTCTTGCTATTTTGGTTCGTGGTCCTGTATATCTAGCCATTATTTATTAAAAATTAATTTCAAATTCCGATTTACACTCTTCTTCTTTTTGGAGGTCGACAGCCATTATGTGGAAGTGGAGTAACATCCACAATCTCATTCACTTCAATACCATTTGTATGAATTGTTCTGATAGCAGATTCTCTACCTGCTCCTGGTCCTTTAACAAAAACTTTAACCTTTCGAAGTCCGGCATCATAAGCAATCTTTGCACAATCCTGCGCTGCAGTTTGAGCTGCGTAAGGTGTATTTTTTTTCGAACCTTTGAATCCCATTTTACCTGCAGATGCCCACGAAATTACCTGACCCTGTGCATTGGTAAGAGATATAATAATATTGTTGAATGAGGCGTGAATATGAGCCTGTCCTAGCGGATCAACCTTTACAACTTTCTTCCTTGAAGAACCTGTTTTCTTAGCCATAGTACTATATTAATTATTTTGTAGCTTTCTTTTTATTTGCAACCGTCTTTTTCCTGCCTTTTCTGGTCCTGGCATTATTTTTAGTATTTTGCCCTCTGGCAGGCAAACCAATTCGATGACGTATACCTCTGTAACTACCAATATCCATAAGCCTTTTGATATTCAGCTGTGTAGAAGATCGTAATTCTCCTTCCACCTTGATCTTTTCATTAATTATCTCCCTGATTTTGGAAATTTGGTCATCACTCCAGTCACTGACTTTGATATCGTAGTCAATGCCTGCTTCTGCAAGGATCTTCTGAGAAGTACTGCGGCCAATCCCATAAATATATGTGAGGCCTATTTCGCCACGTTTATTTTTTGGTAAATCGACACCTACAATTCTTGCCATAAATATAATTTTTTATAATAATTTCTAAATTTTAACCCTGTCTTTGTTTGTTCTTAGGGATTTTTTTATTGATCACATACAAACGCCCTTTCCTTTTTACTATTTTGTCGTCGGATGAACGTTTTTTAATAGATGCTCTAATTTTCATTTTTGTTCTATTTATACCTGTAAGTTATTCTTCCTTTTGTTAAATCATATGGCGACATTTCAACCTTCACTTTATCACCGGGAAGAATTTTAATATAATGCATTCTCATTTTCCCGGAGATATGAGCAGTAATCACATGTCCATTTTCCAGTTCAACCCGGAACATCGCATTGGATAAGGCCTCTTTAATTAAGCCATCCTGTTCTATGGAAGCTTGTTTTGCCATATGCAATTTTAATTTAATTATATCTCTTCAATGTACCTGAATGTCGATAATATTTCTGCCTTCTCTTTCTGCACAACTACTGCCAGCTCAAAATGAGCTGAAGGTGATTTATCTGCGGTTCTTATTGTCCAGCCATCACTTTCCTGAATGACTTCTTTTCTCCCTATATTAATCATAGGCTCTATGCATAAAACCATACCCTTTTTTAATTTTGAGCCCTTCCCCATTCTTCCGTAATTAGGAACTTCAGGTGCTTCATGCAGATTTTTCCCAATTCCATGCCCGACCAATTCCCGAACTACTGAATAACCATGGCTTTCGCAATACGTTTGTATTGCATACCCGATGTCACCAACTCTTTTACCTTCTACTGCAGTTTCAATGCCTCTGTAAAGAGATTCTTTCGTAACGTTTAAAAGTCTCTGTTTCTCATCAGAAACTTCTCCAACCGGAAATGTATATGCAGAATCTCCATAATATTCATTTTTCAGCACACCACAATCAATTGAAACAATATCCCCATCATTCAGTTCAACATCTGAAGGTATTCCGTGAACAACCTGATTATTGATTGAAGTACACAATGTTTTTGGATATCCATGATATCCCAGAAAACCTGGTTTTGCATCATGACTCCTTATGTATTCTTCAGCAATCTTATCCAGCTTCTTCGTTGCAATTCCCGGTCGAATCCATTTTGCAAGTTCACCAAGTGTGCTGGAAACCAATAAATTGCTTTCTCT
>CAZWFM010000368.1:0-2569 GCA_964633185.1 uncultured Bacteroidales bacterium
AAAATAAAGTGCCTCATCGACCAGGAAATATTCCTGTTCAACTCCTAATGTTGCACAGACTTTTGTAACATTCTTATCAAAATATTCACAAACATCCACAGAGGCTTTGTCAATGGCAGCCAGTGCTTTTAGCAAAGGAGTTTTATGATCTAGAGCCTCACCTGTATAAGATACAAATACCGTGGGTATGCTTAATGTATTTGCAACGATATACGCCGGAGAAGAAGGATCCCAGGCTGTATAGCCTCTTGCCTCAAAAGTATTACGAATACCTCCGCTTGGAAAACTGCTTGCATCCGGTTCCTGTTGTGCCAGATGCTGTCCTGAAAACTTCTCAACTACTCCACCAAATTCCGTGTATTCAATAAATGCATCATGTTTCTCAGCCGTGCCGTCAGTAAGAGGATGAAACCAGTGTGAAAAATGTGTTACTCCCATTTCAAGCGCCCATGATTTCATACCGGAAGCAACCTTATCAGCAAGTTTTCTGTCAATTGTATGTCCCTTCTCAATACAATCTATCACACCGTCGTATGCTTCCTGTGATAAGTAGCGTTGCATTTTTTCCTTATCAAAAACATTTACTCCAAAATAATCGGAAGTTTTATTTGAAGGAGCTTCTTTATGTATTGGTTTTCTGCTATTTGCATTATGAACTGCCTGAAATCTGATAATAGCCATAGTTGTTGATTTTAATTACTAAGCATTCCGGCAGCAAATATAGCTTATTATCACATTGAACCCCTAATATATAACCAATAGTTCAGAAATAATTATAAAATTTCAACGTGCCTCCCTGAAAATAGAATAACTCACATTTGCTTTTTAAATTCTGAATAGAAATGATAAAACCATGGAATTGTCTCTATCCCATTATAAAAGTTTTTAAGCGGGAAATTCTCATTTGGAGAGTGTATTGCATCAGTTTCAAGACCAAAACCAAGCAGTACGGTTTTTATTTCGAAATTAGCAAAACCCATACTAATAATAATCCAGTGTTGTGGCATAATTCTTTTTACTATGAACTATTTCCATCACAGAATGAAAAATTCTATTTTTATTTTGTTTAATTTCCGATCATGAATCGCACACTCAAGAGTACCATATTAATATTATTTGTAATCATCTTTCTTCCCACAATAATTTTTTCTATCTACGAAATTGGCTCACTACGCAGTAATGAAAAAGTTATTGAAAACATTTATAATAACCAGCTGGATGCTATCTTATATTCAGTAAATCAATATTCAGAAGATGTAATCAGCAGTTGGGCTAACAGACTTGAGTTGATCCTCCGTGCAGAGAAAAATAATAAATTTGAAACTTTGCAGGATTTTATTCATACTACATCTCCTGCAAGTATGGTGATACAATTTAACTCAGACAAACAAATGGTTCTGTCTGTCCCCACAATTGCCGGCAGTTCTTCTTTTGGTAAATCGTTGCAAGCACTACTAATTGAAAATGATTCAGTATTAAAGAACTTAAATACTTATTTGCAAAGTGGGTACAGAAAATTGGAAACTTTCACATTGAATGATACGACTGATCAATTGGTTGTATTTGCATTTCAGCAGAACAATGAATATTTTTACAATGCCATTGTCTTCGATCCGGTAAAATTTATCAACGAAGTTTTGGATCCTAAAATTCAGGAAATAGCTCAGAATGAATTTGCAATTTCTGCATTTTTTGAAGAAAGTGATTCAATCATTTATTCCTCGGATAAACAATTTCAAATGACAGAAGTCAGCCAGAAAAAAAGATTCTGGTTAATGCCTCACTATAGTCTTGGAATTGAACTAAAGAACGAAACTATCCAGGATCTGGTCAAGTCAAGGTCTAAAAAAGATCTAATACTGATCGGTATTGTCGATTTTGGTCTTATACTCGGATTATGGCTTATTTTCAGAAATGTGAGAAAACATTTGGAGCTTTCGCAATTAAAATCTGATTTTGTGTCAAATGTTTCACATGAGATCAGAACTCCCCTGGCTCTTATCAGTATGTATATTGAGACCCTTGAACTTGGACGCATTGAATCAAAGGATAAAGTAAAAGAGTATTATACTATTATTTTCCAGGAAACACAACG
This sequence comes from uncultured Bacteroidales bacterium, assembly GCA_964633185.1. GTDB lineage: Bacteria > Bacteroidota > Bacteroidia > Bacteroidales > UBA10428 > UBA10428. Next base: position 2,096 of record CAZWFM010000368.1, read on the forward strand.
CTTATCTGGTATTGTAAATAAAATACTGAATTTTTCACAAATAGAAAGTGGGAAAAAAACATATAAGTTTTCATTGGTGAACATCAATGATATTGTACTTGATGTAGTTAAAACTTTCAATTACAATCTCGAAGTCCAGGGATTTAAATATAAAACCAATTGTTCAGCAAAGCTGCCTGAAATTCAGGTGGATGCAGATGCCGTTACTGATGTCTTGATTAACATTATTGATAACGCCATGAAATACAGTCTGGATGAAAAATATATTGAAATTAGCACCGCTTATGATAATTCCTGGGCTTATATTATTATATCCGATAAAGGAATTGGAATTTCAGAGAAAGAATTGAAACATATTTTTGATAAGTTTTATAGAGTAACCGAAAAAAACCTTGCTCTAAAAGCAAAAGGGTCAGGTTTGGGTCTCACAATTGTAAAACATATTATGGATTCGCACGGTGGTAAAATTGAGGT
>CAZWFM010000369.1:0-2567 GCA_964633185.1 uncultured Bacteroidales bacterium
ATAATCATTTACCAGGTCGGCATTCAGATCTTTAAGAAATACTCCTTCATCCATACCTTTCATTATGAGTGTATGAGTAATTGTAAAATCCCTGATTTTATCTTTCGAGAAAAACAGTTCATATATTTCCGGGTAATATTTTTTGATATCTTCAAAAAAGAGCGGTGTAATTTTTCTTTTTGTATCGTCTCCCCATTTGCCAAACGTATAAATAGCTTCCACAACGTTGGTGGTGTTTTTAACAATTTCAAGAGCCTCCGTCTTTTTATTCATCATAAAAATTTTCATCCCTTCCAGTAGAAGGTTGTTTTTATCTTTGAATGATTCATACAAAGTCCTTTTCGAAATACCCAATTGCCCTGCGATCTGATCCATGGTTACGGTTCGGATGCCATATTTGACAAACAGTTCGAAAGCTTCGTGAATAATTCGGTCTCTTAACTCCATTGAACTACCTTAAATTTGAGCTGACAAAAATATAAAAACTAAATTAGTTTGCAAAGTTTTCTAAACATATTTTTAAATGATTATTTGTTACCTCAGCTATAAACGAATTGGCCACAATCCATATGCAAAGAGACTCATTTAAATATAAATCTCATGAAGTATGATTTATAATCGCTTAATTATCAGTATTTGGATTTGACACTTATCAGAAATGCCATTAAGCCCTTCAATGAATTCAGTACGAATTTCAATACTATTGTAAGTTTAATTCAATTGTTTATTTTAGTATTCAGGATTATTCATAATATAAGGACTATAACTATGAAACGTGTTTTTTACTTATTGATATTTAGCTTGTCGTTTACCGCATCCTATTCACAAGCAAAAGTTATTGAATTCTCTCATTACCTTTTTCCGGAATTTAACCAGGGAGTTATTCTGATGAAAACCGGAATAAAGAATAAAACTTTGCTAAATTATAATTCGTGGACCGAAGAGATGGTTTTCGAGGATAAAGGCAAAAAATTAGCGATAGGGCAGACGGAACTGGAACTGATAGATACGGTTTTTATCAAGGGCAGAAAGTTTTTTACGCTGAACAATAAATTTGTCGAATTAATATACCATTCAAAATATGATCTGTATGCCGAGCATAAGTGCAGAGTGAATTATCCTGGCACACCGGATGGATACGGAGGAACATCTCACACTTCATCCACTACTTCCTATTCGTCATTGTATTCCACAGGTACGGTTTATGAGCTCGAATTGCCCGATGGGTATGAAACAAAACCATACATTATTTATTGGCTGAAGAAAAATGGAGAATTGAAAAAGTTTGCCAACATGAAGCAATTGATGAAATTATATGATGACAAGAAGTATTTATTTAAGGATTATGTTAAAAGGAATGAGGTAAAATACGATAATCAGGAAGGTATTATTCAGTTGATTAACTATCTGGAAACAAATTAGCTCTCAGCTTTTAATTCTATTTAAAGAGAGATATAATGCTGACACAGTTTATTAAGCATATTCTTTTAAACACGCACAAAGCCCGGTGTTAACTTATACGATGCGATCTCAATAGCATCAGCTTTATAAATTTCCTGTCAGAATAAGATTAAAAATTCGTATTTTCTTATTCTTTTTTTTTACATTTAAATAGAAGGATTTTTTCACGGTAAGTTTTTGAATTTTTATAAATAGAAAAAATGAAAAGAACAATGAAAAATACTTTTTTTGTAATTCCATTTTTTCTTTTTTCCCTGAATTTACAGGCCTACCCGGGAAAAATCATTCAGTCTTTTCCCTTGCCAGGAAACTTTTGCACCGGACTAACCTTCGATGGGAATTGTCTCTGGGTTGCGGACTATAAAACAGACATCATCTATAAACTTGATCCGGCATCCGGATCTATCCTGCATCAAATCCCTTCTCCCGGTTTCTGGCCGATGGGATTGGCCTGGGATGGGCAATACCTCTGGAATGTGGACAAGGAAAAGGCGAAGATCTATAAAATCGATTCACAGAACGGAACGGTCCTGTTAACCATCGATGCGCCAAGCAGTGATCCGGAAGGATTGACCTGGGATGGAACAACGCTGTGGCTGGGTGATGCCCGGGAAAATACGATGATCAAAATTGACCTGAGTGATGGCACCGCTGTGAAAAAATTTGATGGTCCGGCTAAATCGGTAAACGGACTTACATCAGACGGACAATACCTGTGGAGCAGTGATCGAAACCTTGACGAGATCTATATGATTGATCCCGAATCAGGCGAAGTGATCATGATCATTGATTCTCCCGGTCCCTATTCCAGGGGTATGGCATGCGACGGGATCTATCTCTGGAATGTGGACTACCAGACTGATTCCCTGTATAAGATCATCCGTCAGGACGAAGAAATATTCAGGTTAAATGATACCCGGAAAGCACAGATTACACTTACCCATCAGGTCAAAGTTTCTGGACAGGGAAAAGTGAAAGATCTTGATGTTTTCATTGCAATACCGGGAAATATGCCCCAGCAGAAAATTCTTGATACATCATTTGCGCCGCAACAGTATACACTGAAAAAAGATCACTGGCAGCAGCCGGTAGCTTCGTTTAATTAT
>CAZWFM010000370.1:0-2561 GCA_964633185.1 uncultured Bacteroidales bacterium
TCTACGGACAGAATAAACTGGAAGATGCAAAAATTCAATATGAAAGAGCACTTTCTTTTAAGTCTGATGAAACCTATCCCACAAGTCAGATCGTTAAAATAAATGGTCAGCTTGCTCAAATTGAAAGGACAAAGCAAGAAAAGGCTGCATTTGAACAAAGATACAATTCAGTGATTGCTTCAGCAGATAAAGCCTATGACAACAGAGATTATGAGTCGGCAAAATCGGGTTATATGCAAGCCCTCAATATGAAACCCTCTGAGTCTTATCCTCAGCAGCGTTTGAATAAGATTGCTGAATTTGAACGTCTTATAGCTCAGAAAGAAGCTGCTCAACAAGCCGCTATTGCTGCATCATCAGCATCTGCTACAGCAGCACCTGCAACAAAACCGTCGAAACTTGCGGAACTGAATTTTGCAAATGACAGTGAAAGAGATAAATACCTGAATGAGTTGAAAAAAGAGTATCCTCAGGGTGTGACACTGGAAATTCATGAAGAGAAAACAAAAACGACAGAACGATTTGTTGTATATAGAGATAATGAGATCAGGGAATTCAGAAAAGTTAAATTCAATTGGGGTGGTGTGGAATATTCTCTGAACGGCAAACCAATAACTCAACAATATTTTGAGACGCAGGTTCAGGCGCGTGAAGGAGAATATTATAAGGAAATAAAACTGTGATATTTCCCGATAATTAATAATTTAGATGCTATAATTACTTAATACTTTAATAATGAGCAATATTAAAAAAGCAGTATCTTATGTACTTATTGCACTCGTATTAATTTTTACGGTAATTGCAATACTCGGAATCTGGGATATCATTGATCTTGAACAGGTTATGATTAAAGTACTGTATTCTTTATTGGTGGTATTTGCAGCTTCAGCAGTTATTCTATTTATATTTTCGGTGCTTATTAAGGATGATACTTCAAAATAAATGTATGGAATCAAGTAATAGTATTTCATCACATTTGTTTTGCTATCTGAAATAAAAAAGTATCAAACTCCGAAACAGTTAGGTTCTTGTTGAGAATCGTTTTATCACTGTTAAGAAGGAATATACTCGGAATTGCAGATACATTATAGGTAATGGTAGCCTTTTCCTTTACACCAAATTGATGCGTATTTTTCCATTTATCAGGAATACTGGTTGCAAGGTAGGCCTTCCAGATATCAAGATCATCTCCTGTAAAAATCGTAAACACATGAATATCAAGGTAGGAATATTTTGAAGTTACTGAGACGAGTTCATGCAAGATGCGTCTGCAATTTTCACATTGATAATCCCAAAAAAGAACAAGAATATAGTTTGCAGATATATCGTATAACCTTACAAGTTGTCCAGTCTGGTCAGGAAGTATGATCTTTGGGGCATTTTGACCCAGAGAAGAAGCAAACAAACGGTTGTATTCATTTTGTAGAATAGAATGCTGATTATTATTCAGCCATGGAGTTTTCCCATTCAGATAATAATTCCTGATTAAATGCAAATATGCATATTCATCAATGGGTTTATGCTTTTTTACTGCAAACCGTCTGAATAAAGATTCCGTAATGTATCTAAAGACCTCCTGATTGCTTATTTTGTAAAGAATGCTATCAATTGCATCAGATAAGGATTCTGGCTCATAGGTCACTATTTTTTCAAAATAATCATCTAATTTTTCTTCATATACAGGAGTATAGATTAGTCGTTGGTCGTTCCAATTGATATTGTCAAGAAAGTGATCTTTATAATAATGCAGTTTTTCGAGCCAGTTCAAAGAATCATAATCTTTTGTGTTCTGTTTATTGAAGAGAACAGGAATAGATACCGGCAATTGTGATTGCACATAATTTCCAAGGAAGGTACCCTTGTACTGAGCTGCATAGTGATCATTTATTACATCAATACGATCCATACAATGTTTTAAATCTCTATTTATATCATTCTGAATTTCAGCATTTTCCGGTTTAACTATTTGATTTTTCAAAGAATCAACAGATTTCAGGATCTTAGACATTGATTTGCTATAACGATCAAAAGCATTGGAAATTGAATCACCTCGTATTGAACATTTGCAGGTTTTGTTTTCATAAGAAATTTTTATAAAATACTCTTTTTGGTCATTCACTAAAAATTCATACGTGAAAGAAGAGGGAAAGATGAGAAGATAAATTCCTTCATGGAATGAACCCGTATAGGTTAGTTTATCGGCCGGGTCTATAAGGAAACTGTCCTGCAGGAATACTCTTGATCCGTAATAATACGCTAGTTTAACCGGGAAGCTTTCACCGGATCCGGAAAGGAAGTGTATCCTTAACTGATCGTTGGATGAGGGAACAGCATAGATTTTGTAAACAATTGAAAATACAATTATTATGAGGATCAATTTCTTCATTGTTGTTTATTCTTGGATTATTATGAAATGTATGTAAAGCTTCGTATCATATTTTTTAAAGAAGGAATATACTAAGATTTATGCTAAGTTCCCTGCCTTTTCGGTTTCCGGCGGTCATAGCCTTGCTCCTGCGTCGTAGCCGACTTCGGCGCAGACGCATGGCGACGGCTCGCAG
>CAZWFM010000371.1:0-2555 GCA_964633185.1 uncultured Bacteroidales bacterium
CCGACAGGTAAAACATATTTTTATTTCCGAATAACATGCTGGAATTCAGGCTACCAAAATACACTCCTTTATTATAATAGAGGATCAATTGAGTAATATCTGAAAAAGCTGATATAAGAGGGTGAATTGTTGAACTGTATTCTAAATGTGTGTAAGAAGGATAAATTGTCAGATTTTCATTTGGTTGAAATGAATACCCTGCCATAAAATCTATTTCCGTGGAGGTTTTGGTATAATTTATATCACCATTTTGAGTGAATATGGATTGCACTGAAATATCGAACTTGTATTTTGAGAAAAATCCTATTCCTGCGGAATAATTTGGTTGCTTCACTGCTTCATGAATCACACCGAATGTGTTTGTTTGAGTGGAATGATCGAAAGTAAAAAAAAGGGAACTGTAATCAGGGAAATATCCTGTGCTTTTCTTTGTTTTAACAGAGTCTGATCCGGATCCATATAAATTTGTGGAAATCAATACAATGAACAGAACAGTTTTGATTATTTTACCCATCATGAATCAAAAGTCAAAAAGAAGTTAATAACTTCATAATACTATTTCATTTAATATTTCTGAAATATAATATTATTCAATTAGATTAGTTAACAAACGTTTCAAACATACAAAAGGTTTTAACTTATTACCACGATTTTATTGTACAATGAAATATAGCAAAATATGTGTTTCAACAGCCTGAAAAATGAAGTATTATTGATCATATGTATCTCTGTTTTTCTTTCATCGGGCACAATGATCGCACAAATTGAGCATCCTGGTTATCTGCTTGGCTTGAATACAAAAAATAAATCCCACATTGAATTTATTCGATTTCCGTCAGCCAATATACTTTACGATCAATTTTCAGAAGAGAATTCTGATGAAAAAGTATATAAAAAAGATGTTTTTGCATTTCCTGTTGAAGTAAATATATCTCCTGCAAGTCATGGACTCTGGTATTCCGGTGACAACAATTGGAAAACCTGGTATATTGGCATAACAGCAGAACATGCCAGTTCACTGAATTTGATTTTTGGGAGTTTTCATTTGTCTCATGGTTGTCGTTTGTTCGTTTATGCTCCTGACGAAAAGGAAGTGTACGGGGCATTCACATTCAGAAACAATAAAAAGAGCAATGTGCTGGCCATTACACCAATACGAAATGATAGCCTTATCATAGAATTTCAGGTAGATCATTTTGTCAAAGATTTCGGAGAGCTGATCTTATCAAAAGTGGGTGTAGGTTTTCCCGGACAAAATGTTTTTAAAGGCACTGAGGATGAGTATTTTCGATGGTCAGCCGACTGCCATGTCGATGTGAATTGCATTGCCAAGGATAACATCCAAAAACAAAAATATTCTGTTTGTAGAATTATTTATAATGGCTCTGCACGTTGTACCGGAACTCTGATAAATAACACCGAAGAAGATGGCAGGCCGCTAATTCTCACCGCAGGTCATTGCATTCTGGGTGGGAGCGATGCAGAATCGGCCTTGTATTTTTTTGACTATGAAAGTCCGTATTGCGAAGGACCTGATGGTAAAATCAGATCCATTTCCGGGAGTACGTTACTTAGCAGAGGCTATGGTTTGGATTTCTCATTGACTGAGATGTCTGAAAAGCCCTATGCAGATTATTATCCATTGTATGCCGGATGGGATGCAGAAAACAAGCCATATGGTGATGTATATATTCTTCATCATCCCGAAGGCGATGTGAAAAAAATAACTACAGATGCTGATATACTGCAAACCGGATCTTTTCCTCCTTTTGATAATGAAACTCACTGGTTGGTGGAAAAATATGATATGGGAACAACAGAAGCAGGATCTTCCGGAGCAGCACTTTTTAATGCGGAAAACAGGGTGGTTGGCACGCTTACCGGAGGAGAGGAAGCTTGTACGGAATACATATTTGACTATTATCAGATGTTTAGCCACTGCTGGGCTGATTATCCGTATGAAGATGAACAATTGAAAGTATGGCTTGATCCTTTAAATTCAGGGAAGACATTTATGGATAGTTATTCTCCGGTAGACCCTTTATATGCCGTGAGCGAAGAATTATCCAACATTGGGAATGATGAGAAAGATACTCTGATAGATTGTAATACGGGCTGGGGGTATATTTCCGGCCATAATCATTTGTATAATACAAATTATGCGGAATATTTTTCTATGAATGGAACCAAGTACATTTATGCTGTAAAGATGTTGGTATCAAAACTCAGGTATTCACAACCTGATTCAAAGATTAAAATAAAGATATGGAAAGGTCGGGAGAATTATAATGATCTGATATATGAGCAGGATATTTTTTATTTTGAGATGGCAGAGAATCAGGAAAACTTTATCAGACTGGATACTATTTTATATGTGAATGAGGAATTTTATGTGGGCTATGAAATTCATTACAATAATCCGGAAGATACATTTGCTTTGTATACCGCAGTCCCAAGAACAGGTGCTATTGAAAACAGTGCGTTTTATTGGGATCACGACAGATGGAGGGAGCTTACGGATGGCATAAATAGCTATTTCACTTCCTTATTCATTC
>CAZWFM010000372.1:0-2551 GCA_964633185.1 uncultured Bacteroidales bacterium
AAGAAATCTATTTTACCATACCTGTTGGTATTTCTGAAGAACCTGATGCCCATGAAATTGTCAAAACCGGTGAATTGGGTTACTGGCCTGTTGCTGCTGCTTTCTGTATATTTTTTGGTCCCACTCCCATGAGTATTGGCCCGAAACCAAGAGCCTACAGTCCTGTTAATGTTTTTGGTAAAATTTGCGGTGATTTGGCACCATTCAAAGAAGTAAAACAGGATGATAGGATTTATCTTAGTGAATTATAAAGACTAAAGTATAAGGAAGATCATCATGTAAGATGATGAAAATCATTCCTTTGTCATTTTTATCTTCTTTCAATAATTTTATATTAGTAGACGAGTTAGATATGAAAAATATCAGAGCGGTTTTTCATCTTTATACTTCTTCTACTCAGCCTCAAGAACATATTTCTTGAGGTTTTTTTATGTGCTTAAGCTTTCTTAATTTTGATCAATATTCCAATCTTTGATTGAACAAAAGATATCCGGAATACTATTGGCAGGCAAAAAACGTACACGCATGCAAATGGATAAGGGAGATGTAGTGTGCATACCTTCGAAAAGTCAACTTCAAAACACAAATGCAATGGAGAATTGAATATGTTACTGTTTCTGATTGATCTTAGAATAATGAATTATTGTGTATGAAAACCCTGCCTAATATCCTTATTGTATCAGGTGAAGGACGCAATGTTGGCAAAACTATTCTTGCCTGTAACATTATTTCCAAATTCAGCAGAGATTATAAAATTATTGGATTAAAGCTCACACCTTATATACATGAAAATGTTGGTAATGCTGAAGTAGTAATTGTTAATGAAGATTTTGTTCTGTATGAAGAAACAGAAAATTATACCCGAAAAGACAGTTCGCGAATGCTTGCCGCCGGAGCTCATAAAGCTTATCTTTTACAGGTATCAGATGAAAAATTAAGAAAAGGTTTTGAAACATTTATGAGTCTGATAGAAACAGATGATCTCGTTGTTTGTGAATCGGGAAGATTGCATAAGATCATCAATCCTGGAATTTCTCTGTTTTTAAGACATATCAGTTGTCAGACTGAAGCAATTCGAAAGCAATTGCCGGAACCGGGCACTACCAGGATAGTAAATTTTGCTATTAATAGCTTTGATATCGATTTGAATTCGATACGCATTGAAAATAACAGATGGAAACTTATTGAAACATAGTTCAGACAATGATTGCTTGCGAAGATATTTATTCCGATATAAATGTGCCTCCCTTCGATAAATCTGCTATGAATGGATATGATTGCCGTTCGGCAAAAGGCTATTGAGGCAGGATGCGATGACATCATCACAAAACCCGTCGATAACAGGTTACCGGCAGAGTTCATCTTAAGAGATATAAAGTTACCCTGGTATGAATACTATTAATTCATTCGCTGCACATAATATTCCAAAAATGTCTAACCATTCAGTTATCAAACTCCATCAATATTTTGCAATAATTTCTTTATAATTATTATTAGTTTTTTCCCAGAATGAAAAAATCATTAGTCATGTCAAAATATCTCCTCATAAATTACTATAGATTATTTTGCCTTTAATTCAAAGATGGTTTAAACATCAACGAAATTGCTAATGAAAATACCTCGTTTTTAAAAACGAAAACTGTCAAGTAGAAAAAAAATCAGCTCTTTAATCTTATCTATAAACAATTAAAAGTGATGTCGCTATTTAATAATTACCACCATTTCAATTAGTCCTTTATTATTGGAAATATATTGCTTTCATAATTATTATAGGTTATACGCACAAAATATAATCCGTTCTTCAGATAATCAATAGATACTTCATGGTATGATTCATAGCATGTCTCAACCAATATCACTTCACCATTAAGGTTTATTATCTCAATAGTCCTGACATTTTCCATTCCTTTAAACTTAAGTTTATCATTACAAGGAACGGGATATACAACAATATTCATTTTTTCTTTCGCAGATAATCCGGTTATTAATTCATGCACCTGCAATTCTTCATTCATCGGATAACCTATAATTCGCACCTCGGCCAGGCTAAACTGTCCTGTATGGTTAAGCTGTATCCTTACATACCTTCCTGTTCGATCCACTTCTATTGTTTCATCCGGATCAGGATAAACACCCCGGTATATTGCCAGCACTCCCGGTTGATCCAGTGTTGCTGCCAATTCCTGTGACCCGAACGACTCATCACTTACTACTATATAATAATCACTCAAACGATCCATGCAGCAGCCCGTTCGGTTCCAGATCTCAATGTCGCTTATTGTATACAGATCGCCCAGGTCGATCTCCCACCAGGCATTCTCATCCGATCCCGTATGCGTTACCGAGCCGTGATCCCATACTCCGTCGGTATTCTCATCTATTGCCCTTTCCGGAACACCGCCATACAAGGTGCTCGATTGGGTCACCAGTTTCCCCAGAGCCACGTTTTCAGGTTCATCCGGTGGTGTATACAATTCACCCAGTATCCGTACCTCAGCCAGGCTAAACTGTCCTGTATGGTTAAGCTGTATCCTTACATACCTTCCTGTTC
>CAZWFM010000373.1:0-2530 GCA_964633185.1 uncultured Bacteroidales bacterium
TGAAACATTCCAAACATCCCTACTCCTATTGAGACACCCAGATTTGATTCTTCTTCCTCCTTATTATGCATCCAAAGCATACCAAATTCAGGTTCAATTCTGAAATGCTGACTGCAATTGATCGGTACTAAAACAGTGCTTGTATAGGCAACAACACTATAGTCGGCACCTATTACTTCACCGATCTTGTACTGTTCGGCATGTAAGCCAACCCCGACAGGACGTAATACCACGGATGATTCATCCGACTGAGCAAATGAAATGCCGGAAAAGAGAAAACAGCAAATAAACACTAACGCAAAGAACATTTTTTGAATTTTCATAGAATTAAGATTTGGTGAATAATTGAAATTATTTTTATCATTCCTGATATAAAATCCATATTAAAACTTCCAAAACCTTCATTATATTGTGGATTTATTAACAAAGTGCCTGATTGAACACAACTGGTTGCCTGACGCTTTTAAGGAAACGCGCGTATGTTCCCTGAGTGATCCTTTAAAAGTTTTGCATAACATTTAGCGCTGCATCTCTTAATAGTCTTCCTGCTCAAAGACATCATTATAATTATTTTATCGGTTCACCTGATCAGTATATATTAAAATGCCTGCCAGCTTACTTTCTTTTTTCTATTTTTGCTTTTCTGCTAACGCATTTTGAAAATGTATAATCTAATCTGAAAACGATGAGCACGAAAGACATTTTAAGTGAAGTAAGAGAAAAGGCAAAGCGCTGGCTTGAAGGCAATTATGACAAAGAGACCAAAGAACAGGTAAAAAACCTGCTTGAACACAACGAAAAAGAACTGATCGAGAGTTTTTACCGAGATCTCGAATTCGGTACCGGCGGACTTCGAGGGATCATGGGTGTGGGGACCAACAGAATGAACATTTATACCGTTGGGATGGCAACCCAGGGTCTTAGCAATTATATCAAAAAGAACTTTCAGGATCTCTCTGAAATTAAGGTTGCCGTAGCACACGATTCAAGAAATAACAGCCGCCTTTTTGCCGAAACAACAGCCAACATATTTTCAGGCAATGGATTTCGCGTATACCTGTTTGATTCTCTGCGCCCCACTCCCGAACTCTCATTTGCTATCAGGCATTTTGGCTGCCAGAGCGGGGTAGTGATCACCGCATCACATAATCCGAAAGAATACAATGGATATAAAGCTTATTGGGATGACGGAGGACAAATCATTGAGCCCCATGATAAGAACATTATTCATGAAGTACAAAAAATTAAAACTGTTGACGAAGTAATTTATAGCGGCAACAAATCAAAGATTGAAATTGTAGGCCACGATTTCGATGAACTGTATACAGACCAGATCAAAACCCTGTCCCTTTCGCCTGAAATTATCAAAAGGCAGAGAGATATGAAGATCGTTTATACACCTATTCACGGCACAGGAGTTAAACTTGTTCCCATGGTACTGAAAAAGTTTGGCTTCTCAACCATTTACAATGTGCCAGAGCAGGATATCACCGACGGCAACTTCCCCACCGTCCATTCCCCGAATCCCGAAGAAACAGCCGCTCTGGAAATGGCCATTAAAAAAGCAGAGGAAGTGAATGCCGACCTGGTAATGGCCACCGATCCCGACGCTGACAGAGTGGGTGTAGCCGTAAAAGACAATTCAGGAAAATTTATTATCCTGAATGGAAATCAGACTGCCGCTTTGCTGATCAATTATTTGCTCACAAAGTGGTCTGAAAACGGCAAAATAAAGGGCAAAGAATATATAGTGAAGACTATTGTAACCACCGAATTGCTGGCCGATATTGCCGACAGGTACAAGGTTGCACATTATGATGTTTTAACGGGTTTCAAATACATTGCGGATATCATCAAACAAAAGGAAGGCAAGATGACCTTTATCGGTGGAGGTGAAGAAAGTTACGGATACCTTGCCGGTGAATTTGTGAGAGACAAAGATGCTGTCATTTCCTGTGCCCTGATCGCCGAAACTGCGGCATGGGCAAAAGATCAGGGGAAATCAATGTTTGAATTGCTGCTCGAAATTTACAGGAAATTTGCTTTCTACAAAGAAAAATTGCTGTCGGTTGTGAAAAAGGGGAAAGAAGGAGCCGAGGAAATTCAGCAGATGATGAAAAATTACCGCACAAGACCCCCGAAAACAATTAACGAATCCTCTGTAACAAAGATTGCCGATTATCAGAGTGGAGAACTCATGGACATTATAAACAGTTCCGTAACAAAAATCAATCTTCCCAGATCGAATGTTCTGCAGTTTTTTACCGAAGACGGATCGAAAATCTCCATCCGTCCATCGGGCACCGAGCCCAAGATCAAATTCTATTTCAGTGTTTGCGGAGAGATGGCAACAATTGAAGAATATGAAAAGACAAACAGGGTGTTGGGAAAGAGAATTGATAATATAGTTAGCGACCTGGGAGTCACCTGACAGAAAAAGAGAGTGTGAGAAGGTGAGAAGGTGAGAAGATGAGAGGGTTATTGGGTTGTTAGAAATTGATTAATCGGAGAATCGATGAATCGATTAAAT
>CAZWFM010000374.1:0-2529 GCA_964633185.1 uncultured Bacteroidales bacterium
AATTGTAGTGTCATTACAGGAACCATATATGTCTGACAATGCACTATCATAAATTACAACTTTATAGGATGTAAGTTCTTCAGGCTGATAATCGATAAAAATTCTATAGAGAGAGTTTGTGTCTTTAAAAGCAGTAAATTTTTGAGATATTTCAAGAGTATCCTGAATTCGATACAAATGAATCTTATCTGCATCGAAATTAAAACAGGGTGTTTTGGTAATGATTCCTATTTTTTTATCAAGGTCAAAAGCATTTGTGTTTTTTATGTTGTTTGATAAGATCAGTTTTTTTACCGTTTTGGTTTCTTCTTCCGGTTGATCGTTTTCTTTCTCCTTTTTTTTACTTCGGCGAAGTTTTGTTGACTCTTCTTCCCTGACCTGTGAGATCAATAGCAAAGTATCTGTAAATGGTGTGAGGATTCCTAAAGAATCATACATGGGGAAAGTAACCTCAAGCTGAAGACTGTCCATTCCTATGGCATTGGTATCGGTAAGCCAATATATTAAGGTATCCTGATTTTTGTTTGCATCAAGAAGGTACCAGGTATCTGACGGTTGAAAATTAACAGGATGAATATGAAATGTATCTGCCAGAGATTCATTGAAAGTAAAAAACAACTGTTCATCTTCTTTACGCAAATAGTCAACCATGTATTGGTTTTTAAGCAACTGAGTAAAACTGACCATTTGTGTATTGTAAGAATAAATGCTGGGTTGTTTGTTAAGAGAATCAGAAAAAATACTATCCATAACTACACTGTCCTGTTGGCTGATAAGATAGGTCAATGAAGAATCCCGGATAATGATATTGTCTTTAAATCTTTTGCTTGTAAGCTCAATAATGGAATCGTGAAAAGCAATTTGTTCTTCCGGAAGGTCGAACATAAGATTTGAATTGGCATCTTTCAGGGCAAACAAACGATAATGACCTGTTTCAAGGTTATGTAATGAAAAATAACCTTCCTCATTGGTTCTGCTTATGTAACTTGGTTTCTCAAGCAGTGGTGCAGAATCATTCAGATTTTTGTACAACATCACAAACATTCGTTCTTCGTCAGGAATGAGATTAAAAGCATTGATAATTCTTCCTTCCACATTCATCGAATCTATATAATCCTTTAATGAAAAAACAAATTCGTAATTACGAAGAACGTTGCCTTCATTATTATCTACTATGGAATTACCAAAACTAATAGTATACGTAGTAGTATCAAATTTTGCATCGCCGGGGAATTGAACTACAATACTTTTTCCCTTTAACTGAGCCATGGGCTTATCGTCGAGAGGTGGTGAAATAATTAATTCCTGGTAAATATCCTCGATCTGAATAAATTCATCAAAAGTGATTTCAATATTCTTTTTGGGTGAATAATTCACTGAACTGTCAGGAGGAGTTGTCTTTATTACCACAGGGGGATCTTCATCAACAGGACCGCCAAGAGGAGAACCAATTTTTGCACATGCTATCAATACCAATAGCAGGAAGGGTGAAAGAATGATTACAGATGTTCGATGCAAGTTCCTCATATTTGTGGCTACAAACATACAAACTAAACCCAAAACCAAAGGTATTATTTTGTTGCGATTTGAAATTTTGAAAATTAAAAAGCCGGATAAACAAAATACCGGCTTATTCAAAAGAAGATCTGTATATGTCAATCAGAATCTCATTCTCCACATCATCATCCAGGCAAACTTCTGAAAATATTCGGTTTCCACATCGCCGGATATTCTGTTCAGCGATTTGTAATACACATTCTCCTTGTTGGTAATGTTCTGAATATCTATGATCCATTCATCCATAGTTTTTTTAGCGTTCCAGCGCAGGGTTATCCGCAGGTCCAGCCTCATATATGCAGGGTATTGCTCTTCAAAGGCTCTGTCATAATCATAGACCATATGATATATCTCGTTGTCACCTTCTTCAACAGTATAGGGAGTATATCTTTTCCCTCCTGCAACAGTAAATTTGGGACTGGCTGCAAGAAAGGTATTGTCGCCGAGTGTAAATTCGTATCCTCCCAATACATTCACGACATAGTTGCTGTTAAAGGCTGAATTTCGCTCAATATTATCGCTACCCTTGTATTTCGATTCGAACAGGGAAGTTGTGATCAAGAAGTAATAATTGTTGGAGAAGAATTTTTCCAGTGTTATTTCAATACCATAATTTCTTCCTGTTCCTTTATTAATTAAACTGTCGATGTCGGGGATGTAATATTCAGCACCATAATTCAACATGGAATTATGAGATGGGATTTGTTCCACAGGGACATCATAAATATGCTGGTAATAGGTTTCGAATTTAAATCTGAAATCCCTGGTGAATACATAGTCATATCCCAGAACAAAATGATGACTCTTAGAAAAATCAAGGTCTTTGTTTGTTGACTTTTCATATTCTCCGGTCATATCATTAAGTCTCTGTGTGAAGTATAACTGATGAGGCTGTAACTGGCTGTGTAAACCATATCCCAGGCTTATGGACTGTTTTTTCAGGAACTGGTATTGAATACTTACACGGGGTTC
>CAZWFM010000375.1:0-2513 GCA_964633185.1 uncultured Bacteroidales bacterium
ACATGCAAACCGGTTGGCTAATTTCCTTATTTCGAAAGGTATTCGTGTTGAGGATAAGGTTGCAGTGTGTATCGAACGCTCACAGGAACTTATGATAGCTATCTATGCCATCTTAAAGGCAGGAGGTGCCTATTTGCCTGTTGATCCGGGTTCTCCGCAGGACAGGATCAGGTCCATTCTGGAAGATGCTGAACCTGAGTTTTTATTGACAACCTCCGAATCGTCGTCTAATTTGCCTTCGGATGCAGATCATAAGATATTGCTGGATAACCTGCTTACAGATCCGTTATCTGATCATGATAACAATCCTGATACAAATGTTAATTCACGAAATCTAGCCTATATTATTTATACTTCGGGTTCTACAGGCAAGCCGAAAGGTGTACTCATTGAACATCATTCGGTACTGAATAGGATAGGATGGATGCAAAAAGAGTATCCGTTAAATGATTCTGACATTTTAATACAGAAGACTCCTGTTACTTTTGATGTATCTGTCTGGGAACTTTTTTGGTGGAGCTTTACAGGTTCGGGATTGGTTTTATTACCGAGGGGTGCAGAAAAGGAACCTGAGACGCTTATCGATTGTATTGAAAAAAATAAAGTTACTGTTATACATTTTGTTCCCTCGATGTTTGGCGCATTTCTGAATCACATGGAAGCATTTGAGTCGCATGAAAGAATTGCTTCTTTGAGAAAAATATTTCTAAGCGGAGAGGCACTTCCCTCAAAAATGGTAACTGATTTTTATTCTCTGGTTGGAAATGATACAGGAACAGAGATGATTAACTTATACGGACCTACGGAAGCAACGGTTGATGTATCTCATTATCATTGTTCAAATACTCTGGATAAAGAAACTGTTTATATTGGAACCCCAATAGTTAATACCAAACTTATTGTCATTAACGATCAGAATGCGATTCAATCAATTGGTGTTCCGGGCGAATTGGTTATTACCGGAGTAAACCTTTCCAGAGGATACTTGAATAGAGATGAGTTAAACAAAGAGAAATTTATTTCCTTAAACTATTTGGATGGGACAAAGCTTAGAGCCTATCGAACCGGGGATCTTGCAAAATGGTGTGAAAACGGTAATATTTATTACATAGGGCGTATTGATAACCAGGTAAAAATTCGAGGATATCGAATTGAACTTGGAGATATTGAATCGAAGCTATTGGAAATACCATCTGTTAATTCTTGTGCTGTAATTGTAAATAAATCAAATGCAGAAAATCCGCAATTGGTGGCATATTTGAGCTTGAAGAAGGGATTCAAGGCCAGTGCTCAGGATCTCAAGAAGATCCTGATGGAGAAATTGCCCGAATATATGGTACCTCCTCATTATATGTTTTTAGATCAGATACCCTTGACTTCAAGTGGTAAAATAAATCGAAAAGCACTGCCTGATATCGATTATACAGAACAAAGTACTGTATTTCAGGCATCGGGGAAAATAGAACTATTACTGACAGAAATCTGGAAATCCGTTCTAAAAACCGATAAGATTGGTATTGATTCAAATTTCTTTGATGTTGGAGGTAGTTCTGTATTGGTTCCGTCTGTTGTTGGTAAGCTTAAAAAGGAATACAATATAGAGATCAAAACATTGGATATTTTCAAATATCCGACGATCAGATCTTTGGCATCTTCAATTTCTGAATCGGACAAGGCTTCAATAGCGGCCAAGGAAGAAAAAAATGTATTTTCGTTAAAAGGAAAACAATTCAATCAGACAAATGATATTGCCATTGTTGGAATGGCTGGCAGATTCCCCGGCGCTAAAAACATTGATGAATTCTGGAATATTCTTATCGAAGGGAAAGATACTGTTTCTCATTTCAGTGATGAAGAATTAGAGGAAATGGAAGGTTTTTTGGAAAAATTCAAAGACAATCCAAATTATGTCAGGGCTAAAGGGATAATTGATGATATTGAAATGTGGGATGCTGATTTTTTTGGTGTTACAAGTTATGAGGCAAAAAATACGGATCCACAACATCGGATATGGTTAGAGACTGTTTGGCATGCTTTTGAAAATGCCGGTATCGATCCATATTCGTATAATGGAGCTATAGGAGTATTTGCAGGTGCAGGTTTAAATACATATTTATTGAACAATATACTTTTAGATTCTGCAAGCCAAAACGAATATTTATGTTTAAGAACACTCGAGAGTTTTCAGAAATATTTAAATAACGATCCATCATTTATTGCTACGAGAACTTCCTATGCGTTTAATCTTAAGGGACCTGCAATGAATTTGCAAACAGGATGTTCTACGGCATTGGTTGCTGTGATACAGGCTTGTAATAGTCTGTTAAATCATGAGTCGGATGTTTGTTTGGCCGGAGGTGTGAGAATCCAAACTCCTCAAAAAACAGGTTATTTGTATCAGGAAGGAGCTATTACTTCCCCTGATGGACATAACAGGGCATTTGATGAGAAGAGTCAGGGTACTGTATTTAGTAATGGTGTGGGCGTTGTTGTCTTAAAACGTTTGGAAGATG
>CAZWFM010000376.1:0-2502 GCA_964633185.1 uncultured Bacteroidales bacterium
AGCAAAAGCTGCAAAAATATTCGTATAACATTGTTGAAGCTATCGAGGTAATTGGAGGCACGAATGTCCAGTTTGCCCATGATCCGAAAACAGGAAGGGTTGTAGTCATTGAAATCAATCCCAGGACTTCAAGATCTTCGGCGTTGGCATCCAAGGCTACCGGCTTTCCAATTGCTTTTGTTTCTTCATTACTGGCAGGTGGGCTGACAATGGATGAGATTCCCTATTGGCGTGATGGAACGCTTGAAAAATATACTCCCTCTGGGGACTATGTGGTGGTTAAGTTTGCACGATGGGCTTTTGAGAAGTTTAAAGGTGTGGAAGACAAGCTGGGAACACAGATGCGTGCTGTTGGAGAAGTGATGAGTATAGGGAAAAACTATAAGGAAGCACTTCAAAAAGCGATTCGCTCCCTTGAGATCAATCGGTATGGACTCGGTTTCGCAAAAGATTTTAACAAGAAATCACTTGAAGATCTTATGGCTATGCTTGCATATCCTTCAAGCGAGCGTCAGTTTATTATGTATGAGGCATTACGCAAAGGAGCAGATGTAGAAAAATTACATAGTTTAACACATATTAAAATATGGTTTATTGGCCAGATGCAAGAACTTGTAGAGCTTGAAGAGGAGATTCTTAAATACAGAGGGAAAGTTCTTCCTGATCACTTGCTGATACAAGCGAAAAAAGATGGATTTGCAGATAAATATCTTGCAAAATTGCTCAATCTTTCCGAGAAAAGTATTCGTGAGCAACGTTTGTCTGTGGGTCTGGATGAAGCCTGGGAGGCTGTACCTGTAAGTGGGGTAAAGGATGCTGCTTACTATTTTTCAACGTACAATGCATCTGATACCGTGGAAGTAAGTAACCGCAAGAAAATCATGGTACTTGGCGGGGGACCAAACAGGATAGGACAGGGCATTGAGTTTGATTACTGTTGCGTTCATGCTGCCTTCACTATTCGTGAAAAGGGTTATGAATCGATTATGGTAAACTGCAATCCGGAAACTGTATCGACAGATTATGATACTTCCGATAAATTGTATTTTGAACCTCTCACAGTTGAAGATGTTTTAAGTATTTATCGCAAAGAAAAACCGGAAGGAGTTATTGTTCAGTTTGGAGGGCAAACACCACTTAACCTGGCCAATGAACTTGCTGAGGAAGGCGTGAAAATTCTCGGTACTTCACCCGATATGATCGATCTGGCTGAAGATCGTGACCGATTTCGAAAGGTCGTGAAAAAACTGGGAATCCCTGAACCCGAATCGGGCATGGCCAGTACATTCGATGAAGCATTAAAAATTGCTGAGCGCATTGGTTATCCGCTTATGGTACGTCCTTCCTATGTACTTGGAGGAAGGGCCATGGAAATCATACTGGATCGTGAAATGCTTGAACACTACCTGGCAGTGGCAGTGGACGTATCACCTGAACGACCAATTCTGATCGATAAATTCCTTGAGAATGCCCTTGAATGTGAGGCCGATGCAATTTCTGACGGTACAAATGCTTTCGTTCCAGCTATAATGGAACATATTGAATATGCAGGAGTTCATTCGGGAGACTCAGCCTGTGTTATACCTCCGGTTGATATACCTCAAAAACACCAGGATACAATCAATGAATACACAAAAAAAATTGCCATTGAACTGAATGTGATTGGGCTGATGAATATTCAATATGCCATTCTGAAGGACAAAGTATATATTCTTGAAGCAAATCCAAGGGCATCACGCACCGTACCGCTTGTTTCCAAAGTTTGTAACATTCCAATGGCAAAAATAGCAACAGAAATCATGCTTGGAAGGAGATTGGCTGATTTCGGGTTGAAGGAAAAAAAGTTTGATCATTTTGGTGTGAAAGAAGCAGTTCTTCCTTTTAATATGTTTCCCGAAGTCGATCCTGTTCTGGGTCCTGAGATGCGTTCAACAGGAGAGGTGCTGGGTTTGGCAGATTCTTACGGACTTGCCTTTTTTAAATCTCAGGAAGCCATTAAAACTCCGCTGCCGCTTGAAGGTACTGTGCTGATTACTATTGCAGACCGGGACAAATTACTGGTTCTGGATGCTGCCAGGAAGTTTGCAGAGTTGGGATTTACTATTCTGGCTACCAAAGGAACCCAGATATTTCTTGCAGAACATAATATCCCTTCAACCTTTATCAGAAAAATTAATGAAGGTCGTCCTAATATCATTGATGCCATAAAGAATGGAGAGATCCATCTGGTGGTGAATACTCCAAAAGGCAAATACAGCGAAGTGGATGATTCATATATTAGAAAAGAAGCAATTAAACAAGGGATCTTATACATTACGACAACCACTGCTGCAAGAGCAGCTACAAAAGGTATTGAGGCTCGAAGAAATAAAAAAACCATTGTGAAATCAATACAGGATTATCATAAAGGTATTCGCTAAGTAGAATTATTCAACTACCGGTTTTCTGTGATTTTTCCCTCCAGTAGTTGATCCATTCTTTGGGAGTTGTAAACTGTAAACC
>CAZWFM010000377.1:0-2500 GCA_964633185.1 uncultured Bacteroidales bacterium
ATTTTGGAATAGCAGGTTATTATGCCATGATGGCTTTGGAACGAGAAATGATTGGCATAACCATGACGAACGCAAATCCGCTTGTGGCACCCACTTTTTCTATAAGCCGGTTGCTGGGAACAAATCCAATAGCAGTGGCTATTCCTGCAGACAAACAACCTCCGTTTGTTGCTGATTTCTCAACAACACCTATTGCCAGAGGCAAGTTAGCAATCGCTGAGAAGAAAGGTGAAAAAACACTTTTTGGATATGTCCAGGACAAAGAAGGAAAGCCAAGTAATGAACCTTCCATTTTAAAGAATGGAGGATCTATGCTTACCCTTGGCGGAGATTATGAACACGGGAGTCACAAAGGTTATTGTCTGAGTGCGATCGTTGATATTTTCAGTGCAGTATTATCAGGAGCTAATTTTGGGCCGTATGTTCCGCCTTCTGTAGCATTCCTTCCTGTTCTGGAGGAAAAGATAGGTGAAGGCACGGGACACTTTTTCGGTGCTATAAGAATAGATGCTTTCCAGCCAGCTGATGAATTCAAAACAAAAATGGATACTTGGATTGAAACTTTCAGGAAAGCTAAAAGTTCTCCGGGTTTGCCAGATGTAAAAATTCCGGGTGATTTGGAAAGAGAAAAAGAAGAAATTATCCGTAAAAAAGGCATACAAATCATCCCGGCAGTTGCAGAAGAACTTAAAGAAATTGCAGGAGAGCTGGGAATAAAATTTGAAGTAAGAGAGTAAGTCCTGTTAGCATTCGGTAATCGGTGTTCGGTATTCGGTATTCGGTGTTCGGTATTCAGTCATTAATCATAAGTTATAAGTTTCATTCTATCAACTCCTCAATATATGATGAACTGATGAACTGGAGAACTGATTAACTGAGACTATATAATTAGCACTAGGTCGGTAGATTAACTTCATTTAATCAGTTCACCGATTCTCCTGTTGATCAATTCCTCCGACTTCGGTCTTTCATCTCCCGACTTCTGACTTCGGTCTTCCGTCTCCCGACTTTCAACTTAAAACACAAAACTCAAAACACAAAACTTGAAACTCTAAACTCCAAACTCTACTACCCATTATTCATAAATCCCTGCTTCTCAATCACATTTAACAACGCTTTTGAAAATGCAACATTATCTTTTTTAGTATACCTGTTGTCAGTAAAAATCTGTGCCAGGGTTTCTTTATTATTCTCTTTTAATAATTGAATTGTTTCCTCCAATAACTCTTTTTCCCTGTATATTTCATCAATCATACTTTCGGAATAATCTGTATATTTTTCAAAATGAACCACTGCCTTCAGAGGCAACCTGTCTGTTAAATCAGGTGCTTCATCCGGATAACCTAAAGCAAGCGTTGTAATTGGTACAACATATTTCGGAAGATTTAAAATATCAATTATGCTTTCAGCCATATAGGTTGTTGTGCCTAAATAACATATCCCCAGATTAACTGACTCCGCAGCAAGTGCTACATTTTGCGCAACAAGAAGGGCATCAATTGCAGCAGTGAAAAAAGAAAGAAAATTATCATATCCCGGATCAGCATTTCGTTGCCTGCACCATTTAACAAACCTGTTAAAATCTGCACAAAAGGTAATTATCACCGGGGCCTGATTCACCATATCCTGTTTAAAATGCGATTCCCAAAGTTTATGTTTTATTTCCGGTTGAGTACTTACAATCATACTGTAAACCTGCATATTCCCGGTTGTTGATGCTCTTGTTCCGGCCATTAAAATCTTTTGAAGAATATCCTGAGGAACCGGATCACTTAAAAATTTTCGTATGGATCTGTGTCTGTTTATTACGGTCAGCATATTAAATGTATTTTCCGGATGCAAATCTATAAATTTACCCTATTAAAATAGTAAAACAATAGTGAGAATGGTATTTTCGTTATGAATGAAGTCCAAATATTGATCAACTGTCTGATATAATTTACAAAAAACGCAACAAGCTTATAATTATCGACGTATATATTTCGGAATTAAAGGGATAATTTATAAATTTAGATAGAACAAAATTAATTATCATGAAAAAGATCGTGAATATTATCGTTGCTATTTTACTGCTCACAATTCTTTGTATTTCATGCAGTAAAGAAATTTGTCCTGCATACGGCAAAGTACCAGCAGAACAAGTTGAAGAAGCAAATGGTTGAAATCACCTCCTTTATTTAACTTCTTTTTATATCACATAGATATTTTAAAAGGATTATTCTAATTTTGCTACTATCGAATGAGAACGGTATTAGCAATATTATTCCTTTGCTTTTCAGTCATTATGCCTGTATTTTCACAGGGCGAAATTAATGATCAGGAAAAAATTTTTTATCGCAACGAGCGCACCTTTAGTGCTATTATTAGCACAAATGGGTTTGGCGGAAGCTTCCGTTATGCAAAACGACTCGATGCCAGAAAAAAATCCATTTATGAAATTGATTTTCATCATATTAAGCACGAAAAAGAATACAGGGTTACATTTTCTTCCAACCAGCAA
>CAZWFM010000378.1:0-2498 GCA_964633185.1 uncultured Bacteroidales bacterium
TTGCGCAAAAGTAAATAATTAATCCTAAAGCCAGAATTTTCAAAGATAGAATTTTACAGCACGTTATAACCAATGATAAATGAATGTCATTTCACGATTCGTCAAACTCATCAAGAATCCGGATCTTCCCTTTCAATTGTTCAATTTTATTCCTGGCATTTTCAATCTTTTTATTCACATCGGTAATCATCGATTCAGCATTTTCCGATTCTGTGAAAAAGCCAATATTATTTTCCCAGAGGGAAATATCATTTTCCAATTGCTTCAATTTCGTAAAGCATTTTTCACGCTCCAATCGTATCCTGTTCGATGAATTTGGTTTTTCAACTATGTTTTCAATACGATTACGATACTTAAGAAGAGACTTTTTATTTTCATCCAGCTTAAGCTGATCAAATTTCAGATTTATGGCCTGTCTGTACCTATCCTGAATTTCATTTTTATCCTTCAGGGGCACATAACCGATTTCAGACCAGCGTCGTTGAAATTCCTTTAAAGATCCCAGGTTTTTTTCAACTTCACTGGTGGGTTTAAACACCTCAATTTCTTTGATCAGGTTGTTCTTCAATTCAAGGTTTTCTTCATACCTTGTATCGATCTGAGAATAGTACTGCGATTTATTATTAAAAAAGACATCACAGGCTGCCCGAAATCGCTTCCATATCTTTTCCGATTGTTTAATCGGTACCGGTCCTATGTCTTTCCATTTTTTCTGAAAATCAATCAGATCATCCGTTGTTTTTTTCCAGTCGGTACTATCCTTGAGTGCCTCTGCCTGTATACACAATTCCATTTTCAATTGCAGATTGTTCTGTTGCTCTTCACGATTCTGAGAATAATACTGACGTTTCTTATCAAAGAATTCATCGCAGGCTTTCCTGAATCTTTCATATACTTGTGTATTGTACTTTTTTGGAGCAAAGCCAATGGATTTCCAAACCTTTTGTAATTTGATCAGCCTCTTCGATTTTTCTTCCCAGTCTTTATGGTTGCTGAGTTCACTGTTATTTATTTCTTCAGCTTTTTCACATAACAATAGCTTTTCTTCATAATTCTTCTTCTGTTCCTGCTTAAGGTTAACAAAATATTCCTGGTGTTTTCGATTTATTTTTGAGGTAGTTTCTTTAAACCGTTCCCAAATTTCCGAACGTTTATCAATAGGTACCGGACCAGCTTCACGCCAACGATCGTGCAATTTCTGTAATCGCCGGAAAGCTTCAACAACTGATGGTTCCAACAACAATTCCTCTGCGGTCTCACAAAGTTTTATTTTCTCTTCCAGATTTTTTTTCAGATCCAGATCACGAAGCTCTTTGTTGATCTTAATATAATCATAAAAGGCTTCTACCTGGTAATGATATGATTCCCACAGATCTTTCAGATTTTTCTGCGGTATCGGTCCCGCTTCATGCCAGCGTTTTTGCAACTCCCGAAAATCATGAAAGGTTTTGTTCAATGACTCCTGACTATTTACCAGATCCTTGATCGCTTCTATTATTTTGTATTTTTCTTCCAGGTTAACGAGTTTATCTTCTTCAAGTTTCTTGTTATATTCATTCCGTAACTCGCGGTATTTATTTAGTAATTCCTTGAGTTCAGTTTCAATAGGATTTTCCTCCACTTTAAAATCCTCAACCTGACCACCTTCATCGAGAAATTTCTTTTTTATCTCTTCAAGCTCTGCTCTTTGCTTCTTATAATAATTAGACTTTATGCTTTCAATATCACCGCGAATTTCCCCTGCAGGTTTGTTATTCAACAGATCCTTCAACACTTCCACAAGATCTTCTTTTGATAGCTTTGTGTAATCGATCTTTTCCGTTTCATCAGCTTTTATGCCCTTCTCAGACTTATCTTCTTCAATCCCTTTTTTATCACTCTCCGGCTTTTTTTTAGATGCTTTCTTTGCTTTCGAGGATTCTTTTGTTTTCTCTTCAGATTTCTTTTTATCTTCTCCGGAACTATCTTCGGAAACATTCTTTTTCTTTCCGGAATCCTTGCCTTTTTTATCAGATTTCCCGGATGTCGAAGATTTTTTGTTGTGTGATTTTATCTCTTTCGATTGCTTATTTGATCCATCCGGGGAAGATTGTGTTGTCTCTTCTGGTTCTGTATTTCCAACAGGAGAATTTCCCTCCTCCGGATTTTTCATTTGCGTATTTTCGGCGTCGCCGAATTGTTCTTTATGAACAGAGCCTTTAGGATCTGATTCCACCATAGCTTTCTACTTTGAATTCTTATGCAATAGCCTAATTCTATCTACGAAAATAGATATTAACATTAAATATGGCAATGTTTTTCAAAAATAGCTTTGCAATCAGTTAATATAGTGTTTATTGTTAATATAGTAACGCGATATAAGAAAATATCTTATACAAGAAATTCCTTCAGATAAAATATCTGCAATGAAATATCGGGCCCATATTTGTGCTGATAT
Source organism: uncultured Bacteroidales bacterium (assembly GCA_964633185.1). Taxonomy (GTDB): domain Bacteria; phylum Bacteroidota; class Bacteroidia; order Bacteroidales; family UBA10428; genus UBA10428. The sequence goes on from CAZWFM010000378.1 coordinate 2,438, forward strand.
GCTATTTTTACAAAAAAAAGATGAATATAGACTTGTTGACCATATTGCCTGAAATTCTGAA
>CAZWFM010000379.1:0-2493 GCA_964633185.1 uncultured Bacteroidales bacterium
TCCAGGTCAACTACAATGCGAATTGAGTTGTTTTCTGCCTTTACTCTGATCTGGTATGAAAATTCAAGATCGGGGTATTGTATAGGATTAAACTTCCGTTTCTGTGCTTCAACGTTTGGATAGCTTAGTGAAAGAGTAATCGTTTGGGTGTTTTTATCAATTGACGTATTATCCAGTTGAGCAAAAGCCTGCCATTGTCCCGGAGTGCCTTCCAGGCGTATATCGCCGTTGGCTGCAACGCGATTCCCATGATGTATGATCTGAATTCCTCCCTGGTGTCCTTCCATATAGGAATCGCTAAAAACAAATACATTAAAACCTGGCATTTCAAAAAAATCCTGATTGTTCAATACCAGAGAATTCTGTCCGGCAACGAGTTGGATGGTTACTACTCCAAGCAAAAATATCCGGGACCATTTTTTTTGGTGGTTTCTAATTTCTTTCGCCATATGCAGTATCATTTTACGTTACTATAAATATAATCATTCTGACATATTATTTCCAATGATTAAAATGTGGTGAAAGTAGTCTGGAGAAATATAATAAATCAGCGCACATTTTCAGGGACAAATTCTCAAATTACAAATATTGTTCAATGGAAGAAAAGGTAATTGAAAATTCCTTTTAGGGTCTTGGGTCTTGCCCAGGGGTAAACTCCATTTACAATCCGGGAAATGCTATTGAAAATCTGGAAAATACGTTTAAGGACATACTTACTCTCGTTCAAATTCTGCGGCATCTTTAACAGGTATATTGATCTTAATTTTTCCATGCACTGACCATGTTTCATAAGATATTATATATTCCGGAATTAAAATACATGGTCGCTGTTTATATCATTCTTTTGTCTCTATACGAAAGGACCTGGTTTTTTCATTAATTTGCATATTTCTTTTAATTCTGAATTGAAAATGAAACTGAATCTTGGTCTTATATTTGGTGGCCGTTCGGGTGAACATGAAGTTTCGCTACAGTCAGCAAAATCGATAACTAATGCTGTAAATCGTGATAGATTCAATCTATACCTGATAGCGATTGATAAACAAGGGAACTGGTTTCTTGCCGATGAAAGTGATTACCTTGTAAATGCAGATGATCCTAAGAATATATGTTTGCATGTTAAACCAGATCAGCAGATTGCCATAATTCCAAGTGATAATACGAACAAATTGATTGGTCTTTCCGATGGCAAAGATTTAGGCAAACTGGATGTAATCTTCCCGATTATTCACGGAACTTTTGGAGAGGATGGTTCTCTGCAGGGATTTTGTTCAATGCTGAACCTTCCCTGTGTTGGGGCTGATGTGCTTGGATCTTCTGTGGGAATGGACAAGCTGATTGCAAAACAATTGCTTATACAGGCTGGTATTCCGGTTGCCCGATATCTGGTTGCTGAAGAGAAAAACAATCCGGATAAGGTTGTCGGGGATGCAATAAATTATTTTGATTTCCCCGTATTTGTCAAACCTGTATGCTCAGGATCTTCAGTGGGAGTTTACAAAGCCCACAACAAAGAGGAGCTTGGAGATTCAATTCGTAAAGCTCTCAGATTTGATAAGCGAGTATTGATTGAAGAAGCAGTTGAAGGTCGGGAGATTGAATGTTCCATTTTAGGAAATGATGATTTGATAGCCTCGGTACCTGGTGAAATTATACCAAGGCATTCTTTTTATTCCTATGAGGCTAAGTACATTGATGTTGAGGGAGCGATACTGGAAATGCCGGCAAAAATTTCCGACGATATAGCTGTGAAAGTTCAGACCATTGCAAAAAAAGCATTCAAAACCTTAGCCTGTTCAGGTATGGCCAGGGTAGACATGTTTTTAAGATCTTCCGGTGAGATTGTTTTGAATGAGATAAACACTCTGCCGGGTTTTACCAGGATCAGTATGTATCCCAAACTCTTGCAGTTGTCTGGCATTCCTTATCCTGAGCTCATTGAGCGGCTGGTGGATCTGGCTGTTGAGAAACATAAACTGCAGGATACTCATTTGAAAAATATTCTTTCGGAATCTTCCTATTGAGTTTCTTCCTTTACCAGATCAGAGCCAGTTCAGATATAGTAATGCCTGGCATTTTAATAATCAAAACTTTGTGAAGCGATTTGTACGAACCACTTGGTATGTGAACATTACTGAAGGCGTATCCTGGCACTCTCAACGAATTTTATTGTCATCATTTTTATGACAATCTGAATTATTTCTGATTGAAGATGCAACCCTTTCAAAAAGTGCTTGTCATTCCTCAATGAGTAATAACCCAACCCTTTCAAAAAACGATATTGAATAGGCAGGTCTCTATTTGGTATCATTTTTAGTTATTACTTAACTAAATGATAGCGCATGATAATCGCTTACAACAAATACTTCTACAAATCGGCAGAACTTGTCTGTCTGCTGATCCGAATTATCCTGAATCTTTCGAAGCATTTATTTACAAAGGCTATTATAATGTTTAGAATAATATTTTAATAACACTAAATCTTATGAACAT
>CAZWFM010000380.1:0-2465 GCA_964633185.1 uncultured Bacteroidales bacterium
ATAAAAGTTGCACTATCATCAATGGTCAGCATTTTGAAGCACCCCTCAATTGATCCTTTAACATCCTGTCTTACCAATTGCAATTTCCTTCTGCCATGAAAAAACACCGAATCGTTCATTGTTTTATAGACAATATCCGAGGTGATATAGTCCCCATACCTGGCCTTTTCTGAAGATTCACCGATTTTATGAAGTTGATAATAAATACCATGTTTCCCCTTTTTAAATCCCGGATAAGGAGAATCTTTGCTACATGAAAAAATTAAGATCAGAAATAAAAAGGCAATGTATTTATTCATTCGAACAAAATTATATTAAACATCAGATATTCTAATACTTACACCAGTTATTTTTAAACATCCTGCATATAAACTCATACAATCCGTATGTTTTATTGTTCCCTTTTGGTCGTTAGCTCGCAAATTTGGTTCACTCTCCTGTTGTGAGCATAGGAGCATGAGGGTTTCTTCTGTCTGACAATTCATCAATCGATAGTAATTTAACATAATATAGTATTATAGCCCTTGGGGGTATACAATTCCCGTCACCAGGCAGACCATATGCAAGATACGGAGGTATAATAAAACTGGCTATTCCTCCTTCATTCAGCAGTAATATTCCTTCTTCAAGACCCGATTCAACCCTTCCTCTTCCAATGGTGAATGTTTTAGGACCATCCTTTTCCGAATTATAACATTCAGTACCATCAAGAAGACTTATTTTATAATTTATTGTAGCTCTTTTACCAGGTTCGGCTTTGGGACCATCACCGGGAACTTCAATTGAATACCACAAACCCGTCCCTGTTTCATGCATTTCAATATTCTGCCTCTCAAGATAGCCTTTGATTCTTTGCTGATCTTTTTTTACAAGAATTCGATTTACCTCAACCATTTGTTTTTTCGTCTCATTATAATTCTTCCGTTCTTGAACCGGTTTATTGTGCTTGCATGAAAAAGCGGATAAAATAAAACAAATCCAAATGAAGCTGTATATTTCAGGTTTCCAAGAGCTCATCTCTGTATTTTGAAAGCAAGTTAACAAATTTCTCAACGGTTTTTTCAAGCGATTCGTATGATTCTCCTCCTGAAGCTTTTTCGTGACCTCCGCCATGAAAATATTCCGATGCAATTTTATTTACAGCAAATTTCCCTTTCGAACGCAACGAAATTTTGATCATATTTTTCTTCTCAATGAATAGGGCGGATAACACCACTCCATGTATGGAAAGAGGCAAATTCACAAATCCTTCAGAATCGCCAATTTTAAAGTTATATTCTTTAAGTTCTTTCTGAGATAAACTGATATATGCCGTATTGAATTCCTTAATATGTACCATCTTTTTATTCAGACAATACCCCATAAGTTTCATTCTGTCATAAGAGAAATTATCATATACCAGGCCATAAATCCTGTCCTTATTAATCTTATGATCAAGCAATTCTGCAACAGTATAGAAAGTATCGGTTCGTGATGAATTAAAGCTAAAACAACCTGTGTCGGTCATGATACCGGCGTAAATGCATTCTGCAATATCCTTATCCACATATTTTGACAGACCAAGATGCTTAATAAAAGAATATACCAATTCGGCTGTTGAACTTGCTGGAGTTTGTGAAATGATCAGGTCGGCTACTGAGTCAGGATCAGGATGATGATCAATTAATATTTTGTATGCTTTACTAAGTCTGATAAATTCACTAAAGGGATCGATTCGGTTCAGATCATTAAAGTCCAAAGCAAAAACAATGGATGCTCCGGTAATCAATTCTGAGGTTTTTTGTTTCTGATCCAAAGAAATATAAAACTTGTCACAATTCTTCATCCATTTTAAAAAGTCGGGGATTTTATTTGGCACAAAAACATTCACCTGGTGTCCCATTTTAATCAAGAGGTTATACAAAGCCAATGATGAGCCTATCGCATCACCGTCAGGATTACGATGAGTAATAATGGCAATCTTCTGATTTTCTTTAAACAGCAAATCACTTATTCCGGTAATATCGTATGATGACAGGTCTATCAAGAGGTCAAACAGATCTAAACTCCTCAAATATACTGAAATGCTATGAAACTGTAGCCAGGGCATCACATTGTTTTACCAACATACAATTCCGTTATTCAATAGGATTGCTCATAGAAAACGATTTTCATACCTAAAATTTTTATAATTTTGCCGCTTGGTCTTTCAAAGACCACAATAAATTAAATACAAAGATGAAAGGAACAAAAACGTTAACGATTATAAAACCGGGTGCTATAAAAAAGGAGTATACAGGTCCGATACTTGAAAAAATCAATGCTGCAGGATTTCATATTGCTGCCATGAGGCTTGTTCAGCTTACGCGCACACAGGCTGAAAACTTTTATGCAGTACACCGTGGAAAGCCTTTTTACGACGGACTGATCAAATTCATGACCTCAGGACCGGTAGTTGTTGCCATACTGGAAAAAGAAAATGCTGT
>CAZWFM010000381.1:0-2464 GCA_964633185.1 uncultured Bacteroidales bacterium
CCCGTACCTCCGGGATTTACTATTACAACCGATGTATGTACAGAATACAATCAACAGGGTAAAGATAATGTGGTTGATCTTTTAAAAAAAGAAACTGAAGCTGCTGTAGACTATGTTGAAAAAATAATGAATTCAAAGTTTGGAGATGCCAATAATCCATTGCTGTTATCTGTACGTTCAGGTGCAAGGGTATCTATGCCCGGTATGATGGATACAGTGCTGAATCTCGGATTAAATGATGCTGCTGTTGAGGGTATAGCAAAAAAATCAGGCAATGAGCGTTTTGCCTGGGACTCATACCGGCGTTTTGTTCAAATGTATGGGGATGTTGTTCTTGGTATGAAACCTGAATCAAAAGAAGATATTGACCCCTTTGAAGAAATAATGGACCAGGTAAAAGAAGCCAAAAATGTAAAGAACGATACCGATCTTGACGTGGGTAATCTGAAAGAACTTGTTGTCAAATTCAAAGCTGCCGTTAAAAAGAAAACGGGCCATGATTTTCCTGCCGATCCGTGGGAGCAACTGTGGGGTGCTGTATGCGCCGTATTCGACAGTTGGCAGAATCCACGCGCAAATTACTACCGGGCTATGAACCAGATCCCTGAAGAATGGGGAACTGCCGTTAATGTTCAGGCCATGGTATTCGGCAATATGGGTAAAAATTCTGCAACCGGCGTTGCATTTACACGTGATGCGGCTACCGGAGAAAACATTTTTAATGGTGAGTATCTGATCGATGCACAGGGTGAAGACGTTGTTGCAGGTATCCGTACTCCTCAGCAAATTACAAAAGAAGGTTCTTTACGTTGGGCCAGGCTTGCCGGAATATCGGAATCAGAAAGAGCCTCCGAATATCCTTCGCTGGAAGAAGCCATGCCTTTATCCTACAAGGAACTCAGCGAAACCGAACAAAAACTGGAAAATCATTATAAAGACATGCAGGACCTTGAATTTACCATTCAGGATGGTAAATTATGGATGTTGCAAACACGTAGCGGAAAACGAACTGCTGCAGCAATGGTAAAGATAGCCATGGATATGCTTCGTGAAGGTGCGATCGATGAAAAAACTGCAATACTCCGTCAGGAACCAAACAAACTGGATGAACTATTGCATCCGGTATTTGATAAAAAGGCTATTCAAAGCGCTAACGTTGTGGCAAAAGGACTTCCTGCATCTCCGGGTGCTGCTACCGGCCAGATTGTTTTCCATGCCGATGAAGCCAAAAAATATCCTGTAACCGTTTTGGTTCGTATTGAAACCTCTCCGGAGGATCTTGAAGGAATGGATATAGCAAAAGGTATACTTACTGCACGCGGAGGCATGACTTCTCACGCTGCGGTTGTTGCACGTGGTATGGGAAAATGTTGTATTTCCGGTGCCGGAGAATGTGCTATCAATTATAAAGCGAGAACCCTTACTACCGGAGGTAAAACCTTCAAAGAAGGGGACTGGATCTCACTGAACGGTTCAACCGGTGAAGTATATGAAGGAAAATTAAATACTATAGAAGCAGAGCTGAGTGGTGACTTTGGTGAAATTATGAAGCTTGCTGATAAATACCGTAAACTACAGGTACGTACCAATGCTGAAACCAAACGCGACGCCAAACAAGCCCGTTCTTTCGGTGCCGAGGGAATAGGTTTGTGTCGTACCGAGCATATGTTTTTCGAAGGGGAACGCATCAAAGCCATGCGTGAGATGATCCTTGCTGATAATGAAGCAGGACGTCGTAAAGCCCTTGCCAAATTGCTCCCGATACAACGAAAAGACTTCTCAGATGTTTTTAAAGCTATGGCTGATCTGCCTGTGACAGTTCGTTTGCTTGACCCGCCTCTTCATGAGTTTGTTCCTCACGAAGAAGCAAACCAGAAGGAAATGGCCGATGAAATGGGTATCTCTGTTGAGGTGATAAAACAAAAGGTTGAAGACCTTCATGAATTTAATCCTATGCTGGGTCATCGTGGTTGCCGCCTGGGAAATACCTACCCGGAAATCACTGAAATGCAGGCACGTGCTATCATCGAAGCTGCACTTGACCTGAAGAAAAAAAGTGTTGTGGTGCTTCCTGAAATTATGATACCTCTTGTAGGTACAGTTAAAGAACTTCAGGTACAGGAAGAAATCGTTCGTTCAACTGCCAATGCCGTATTTGCAGAGCGTAAAGACAAGATCGATTATATGGTCGGAACCATGATCGAGATACCACGTGCAGCCTTAACTGCCGACGAAATTGCTGAGGTGGCTGAATTCTTTTCCTTCGGTACCAACGATCTTACCCAGATGACCTTCGGTTATTCAAGAGACGATGCCGGAAAATTCCTGCCGGTCTATCTTAAGAAAGGTATCCTGAAGAATGATCCGTTCCAGGTTCTTGATCAGGATGGTGTTGGTCAGCTTGTTGATATGGGAGTGAAAAAAGGACGCAGCAAGCGTGAGAACCTTAAAATTGGTATTTGCG
>CAZWFM010000382.1:0-2452 GCA_964633185.1 uncultured Bacteroidales bacterium
CCAGGGAAGAAATACCCACTTGGGAGGAATAATCGTTGACCCAACATGCAGGGAATGTGCCCTGACTATTTCTGACGGAAATTCGGAAGTATAAATTATTCCACTTAATGATGAACCCTCAAACTCAATCTGTACCCTGTCAGGATCTGATTTGCACAGATCATAGTGCCCCGGCCAGGTTCCGTTTACGAATAATCCGTATCCGTTTGATGAAAGGTAAAAAGGACAATACAGTGAAAGGGTAGGTTTTATTATCATATCCATTTCCTGTCCATGCAAGTTCATGCCTTCAGATATTCCTTGCTTCCATGATTCCTTTTGATCTCCATCTACCACGCGCTCAAATAATCCGGTAAAGTATTCATCTTTGCTGGCGGCAATTGAAAATCCCCATTTCAGGATATCTGAATCCGGAGACGCTTGAAAAGAGAAGTAGTATTGATCTGCTTTTTTTTCTATCTCAACAATTATTTCTCTTTCATTTGAATTCCACTTGCCAATAAAAGAATTCTTTGAGTTCGAAATTTCATCAGGAAGACCTGTCAACCATGTTTTTCCTTTTGAGGTTTCCAGGAAAACAGATCCTGATTTTCCAATCGTGTCACCGGTTATTTTTATTGGCATGATCTGTTTGTCAGGAACCAGGGTTAGATTTACAAATTCGTTTTCCTGAGTTTGGGAAATTTGAACCAGGTTTCCATTGTCACATCGTATGCAAAAAAAAGCAGAGCATAGTATTAGTAAATTGAATAAGGTGTGCTTCATGATATTATTCCTTTGGTTTACAAGATAAGAAATTCTCATGGTTTACATTCCATTTGCCATTATGCGGGAATCCGTTGTTTTCATTTTTATTATAAGTACACATCATGGCAATTGCACTTAGTAAAGCGCCATTTCCGGGAAGATATATGGTAAGAATCTCATCCTGGTAATTATGACCACTAATAAGATAGGTGTTTTTAGGACTATCCATCATAAGCAGGTCAATTGCCAATTCGGGTTTGTTCAATTGTGTTGCACACATGGATGCAAGAGGGAAATCCCAACCCCAGGCACTGTCCCAATTCCAGCTTTCCTGAATTTTGTACAGAGTATTGCTTAAAATAATCTTATTTATTTTATCGGTTTCAGGCAAAAAACCTAAGATACCGAGCACAATAGGATGATCGGTCATGTATTCAGCATTGGTATAAGAATCCTGAGTATTTTCCGTAAAAAGATACATACTATCCTGCACGGGTAAGTCGGCTAGTTTTTCCGGAATGTGCTGCCAATCCTTATCTCTTTCCATGTTCAATCTTTCCCGCCATTTCTGTGCAGTTTTCAAAGCCCAATACCAGTAAGCCAGTTCGAATGAAGGATTTATAGTACTTTCCGGGTCAAAACATTCCTGAGCGGGTATCAATGCCGGGCCCAGAACATAGCGGTTATTTGCACTATCCATCCTTGCGTAGGATGCCATGAAATCGGCGGTGGAAAATACCAGGTCCTTGTATTTCAGAAGAACCGATTGATCCCGGTTATGGCAGCAATAAAGCAGCTCTGAGAAGTAGATAATATGAGGTTGTTGCCAGATAAGGAATGTACCTATAGGGCTCGGGCTTTCTCTGCCTTCAGGGCCAGTCATTTTTGGCCATCTTACACCGTTATAACCCTGTTTTTCGGCTGTGCCCTTTGCCTGTTTATAAATGTGGTTATAAAATTCCATCTGTTGTTCCAAAAGATATGCCCTGTTCCAGAGAATGAAATGAGCACCGTGCCACCAGTGCATTTCCAGGTGAAACTTACCATGCCAACTGTTGTAAGTAAGACCTGTTTCCTGCGGAGGAAGAGAACCTGTACATTGAATTTTTGTCAGGTATTGAGATAATATAACTCTTCGTTCCAGTTCAAATGCTCTTGGATCTGTGCATTCTGAAAAATCGATAGCAGCTCCGCTATTCCAGAATTGATTCCAGCGAACTTCATTGTTTTTTTTCGTTTGATCAAATTCGGGAAGCCTGTCGTCTGTTTTTTCTTTTGAAAAGTGACAACTGAAATCGAATACTGTATCAGTGGCAGTTGGAATGATCACATATTCATGTTTTTTTCTGTTTTCTAAAGTTGCTTTATTATTCCACCCGATCTGAACGAAGTAGGTATCCTCATCCAGCACTCTTTTAAAAATACAATTGGTTCCGGCTTCTGCGACAGTAGTTGTAGTATGTCTGTTGATCGAATTTAAATCGTATGATTTACCGAACTTTTCATGTGCTGCATAGGGAAACCGCAGTCTGACCCGGATTTGTCCTGTTAATAACAGATCTGTTCGTATACGAAAAGCAATCATATCCATGTCCTGATGACAGTAGGTTATGACTTCAACAGGTGTACCATCTATTTCGAATTTGCTGGTAATTTCACCCTTCCACAGATTCAATTCCTGAATCGGATCTTCAATATCGGAAAT
>CAZWFM010000383.1:0-2450 GCA_964633185.1 uncultured Bacteroidales bacterium
TCCAAACCTGATTGATCTCATCCTGGTAACATTTTACCAAAGGCAATTTATTGTATTGTTTTATCACATCAATACCTTGTTTAAGTTGGTTATGATAGAGTGTTAATACTGTTTCAATTCCATCGGTGATATCTGTGGCAATCTTTTCTCCTTCAAGGTCTCTGTGTGCATATTTTTTTAATGCAAAAACAGTTTTGGTAGCTTTTTCCACAGCGATATTTATAGTATTCGTATTCTTTAGCAATGAAATAAAGTTTCTAACCGAGCGAATCACTTTCAAAGCATCAGTAATTTTCAGGAAATCCCATAAAGTATTGTCTATCTGATATATATCAAGATATACCAATAAGTCTGCAATTATTTCTGCCTGACTGATCTCTTTTTCTTTAAGAATTCTTACAAGGCTTCTTTTTTTCTGACGTTTCTCTCTGGACGATAATTCTGACGTTTTCTTGTTGGCCTGATCAAACAAAAAGGTAAAAAAACTCAGGTTATCTTGTGATTGGCTTTTAAAAAGATCAGGCATTTCAAGAAGAGCAACATTCAGAGAGTCACCAAGATTGCCTATTGAAGCTTTTATGGCACCTAATGGTGTATTGATTTCATGTGCAATTCCTGCAATGAGTTGTCCGAGTGCAGCCATTTTTTCAGATTGAACCAGTTGTTCCTGGGTCTGAGTAAGATTGTCTACCAATGCTTCCAGATTTTCTTTCTGATTGTATAATTCCTCGTTAATAAATCGGATCTCTTCTTCTGCTTTTTTTCTTTCCGTTATATCACGTGCAACTGCTATCGCAACCTGTTTGTTTTTCATTCGGAATGAATGAGAACTGATTTCAACATCTATCAGATCACTACTCTTTGCTTTCCAAACTCTCTGATATTCCTTTCCATTTGCAAGGCACTCTTCAATATCTTCTTCTCCTTCAGAAAGTAAGTCGGTTGCGCTAAGATCCAGAAGTGTCATTCCTCTTAATTCATCCATTGAATATCCTAATTTTTCAAGCGCATAATAATTGGCTTCGATAACAAATGAAACCTTTTTATTCTTTTTGTCTATTTCGTATAAAAGGATTATCTCTGATGCATGAGCAAATAACATTCTGTATTTTTCTTCCTGCTCTTTAATAAGTTCTTCAGCTTTTTGTCGTTCTGTAATATCGTGTGCAAGACCTTCAACTGAAACCAATTGTCCATCTTCATTTAGTATTGGAACCTCAGATATTTCCAGGATTTTTGGCTGACCGTTATTGTCAAAAATTTCTTTAAGATATTTGGTTTGAATTTTACCTTTTCTTGAATCTTCAGAATGTTTTTTGGCTTTTTTATTGATCGGATTCGTTGTGTAAATCATGTTGTGCTTGTCACGAAATTCTTTCACATTGTACCCAAGTATTTTTTTTACAGACGGACTTACAAATAAAATATCTCCTTTGGTGGATTGACTGTAAAATATATACTCATCTTCAAGGTGTTCTATTAACTTTTCATATTTTTCACGACTCTCCATTAGCGCTTCATAAGCTAGTTTAAGCTCGTGATTTTGTTTAAGAACTTCACGTTGTTTTTTTCTAAGTTCCGCATTTCGCATTGAAATTTCAGAAGTTCGCCTGATCACTTTTACCTCAAGATTTTCATAAACTTCTTTAAGCTGCCGACTCATTTGATTCAGTGATTTTGCCAGAATACCCAGATCGCCTGAATATAACTCGGAGGCTTTCCTGTCAAAATCTTTCTGACTTATGGATTCAACGACTTTGTTTAACTGTTTAATTTGCTTATTTATATTAGTCCTTTTTAAAATAAACAAAATGGCAACGAACAACAGAATCAGAATGGAAGAAATATAAACGATATGAATATGGAAAGTCACATTGGAAATGATTTGAAATGAAGGCTTAAGTATAAATCCGGATATCAGGGATGCAAATAATGAATTGGTATTCCTGAATTGCAATTGATTGATAATTTCTGACAAGACATATACACCGGATTCTTTATTTGATGATAGACTTAAAACAGAAATGGAAACATCTTGATATGCTATTTCTGAAGGAGAACTGTACTTTGGAACAAAATTAGTATCATTTTTTCTTTCAGTTTTGTAGTCCTTATTGACAGAGATAATACTCCAAACAAACAAAATGGCAAGCAAAAGGATTACAATATGAGCTGTATTTTTCGGAAGATTCGTTTTGTTCATTATGGGATTTATACTCCGACTGTGTCAAACTAAATTAGGAATTATTTTATTCACAACAAAGCTCAATGTTTTATATATTCTTGATATTTGTGCATGTCTTTTTTAAAAATATAGGTATATTTATAAAAATCCATTTTTAATGATTTATGGTAAAATTCTATAGTCAAACGATAGTTTTACTATTTCTTACAGGTATTGGATTTTGTCAGGTTAATGAAAATATGGTTGATTTGGGTTTTGACAGGAA
>CAZWFM010000384.1:0-2446 GCA_964633185.1 uncultured Bacteroidales bacterium
ACAGAGGGAAACCTCCATGTCCTGCATCTTCGGTCTGAAAAAGTCTTATCTGGTAAACAACGAAGTCAACAATTACATCAGCATTTCCGCTTATCATTTGTAAAATAAACCAGAATCCACCCACCACAATAAGCGTTACAGCAAATAAAAGCATGCTTTTCCAGTTGATGCCTATCCTAAAGCCATTGAGAAGAAAAAGAATTCCAACCAGTATTCCAAATATCAGAAAAGCAACTGGTCCTTTGGTTAAAATTGCCAGTCCAATAAAAAAGGAAGAAAAAAATGCATACAGAAGTTCTTTCCTCGTATTCTCCGATCGAAATGCAAAAACCCAAAAATAAATGCCAAGAAATATAAACAGATTGAACCACGGATCAATAATACCTGATTTGAAGTAAAAAAACGATAAAAGAGACCCCAGGTATGTCATTACCCAGATGAATCCAAAGTTTGAGTCATACAATTTCTTTCCAAGATGAAAAACAATGATCAAAGTAAGAATACCGCAAATTGCATTAGGAAATCTTGCTGCAAATTCATTGATTCCAAACAATTTCATTGATAATACCTGCAGCCATATGAATAAAGGCGGTTTTTCCCAGAAAGGTCTGAAGCAGATCCGGACATTCAGGTAATCGTTAGTCAGGATCATCTCTCTTGCTGATTCAGCGAAGTTCAGTTCATCCCAGTCAAAGAGATTTAATTGCCCGTTCAGAGGAATAAACAGCAAACCTCCTATCAATACGATGATCAACTGAATCAATACATCCTTTTTGTTCATTTTTATTTCCGCTGATTCAACAAATATAAAAAGGACTGATCAAACCAGCCGATCTTAGAGCGTAAAAACAGATCAGCCATTAAAAGTCCTGACAACACACCAATCACAGATCCTGCATACACATCGATCAGAAAATGTTGTGAAAGATAAATACGCGAATAAGCTACCAGACCTGCCAGACAAAATAATGCCAGCTTTAGAACTTTTCTTTGGGTAAATATTGCCAGACTAAAACACAGAGCAAAAATAGTTGCTGAATGACCTGAAGGAAAACTATAATACGTATGCAATTTAATGCCTTCAATAACATGCAATACTGCAACATCTTCAAGCACAACAGATGGACGCAAAACATCAGTAAATATGATCCTTTTAAGAAATTGAACCACCAAGCCTGCCAGTATACCCGAAGAAATGATTATAAAAGATCTGCGAAAGGAAAACAACAAAAATATCATGCCAGCAAACACAAAGCTTAATCCGTTTCCAAAGACGGTAATGCATTTAAAAAAAACATCTGAAAAATCCGTATGATACTGATTTAGATAGATATGAAGATCTATTTTGGGTATAAGTATTAGCAAAGGAATTAATGCTACTAACAGAATGAATACCGGGAGTAAAAAATATAAATTTCTCTTTATCAATTCAGACATTTGAAAAATTCTTTGTAATCAAATCATACGATTGAAAAGCAAAGAAGCAAAAATATTCCATAAATGAAAAGTTAAAGTCTTACCAGTTGAAAAAATTGTTTGTGTTCCTCGGTTGAAACAACAACTTTATAAATACCAGCCGGAAGATCAGAAATATTGACTTCTGCAAATACTTGCTTTTCTTTTATTTCTTTTAATAATACACCATTTAAGTTATAAACCTTCACAGTATATGGTTTGCCAATGTCGTAAGTCTCAATATAGAATATGTCTTCTGCAGGATTTGGAAAAAGAAAGAAATAACTATTACTATCGGGAATTATTCTGTTAACGCCACTGATTTTTTTAAGCAACCAATCATCAGGATCGGGTGTTATTCTGTACACCCTTTTATTAAAAGGAATCGTAAATACTTCAGACAGGTTATCCTGCCTGAATTGAATCAAAGTATCGCCATTCAGATATTCAACCCTAAAGTCGATCAACAGATTAAAAAATGGAGTTTTATCAGGAGTTGAAACCGACTGGTCAAGATAAATGAACAATGAATCATTCTTTTGTTCCCAGGCAATATTCAGAATCGGATATCCGGCACCATAATACCATTGCTGAAATAAAGGTTCAAAACTTCGATTTGAATAGTCTTCAAGTACTTTTCTGAGATCTTCGGCTGAAGCCACTGAATCAGAAAAATCGTCAAGAAAATTCTGAAGTGTATTAAAAAACAAATCATCATTGCCGAATTCATGTCTGATCATATGAATGATCGAGGCACCTTTTCGGTATGTGAGGGGATAATCAAAAATTCGGGATGCATTATCCAGTTGATCTTCCGGTATAAATACACTTTCCGAAGATGACGAAAGTGCAAGCTCATGAGCATTGCTAAGCCAGGAGACTGCTTCATCTTTTGTTTTGAGATTTTCGATTGCTATAAATTCACTATAACTGGCAAAACCTTCATTGATCCAGATGTTTTGCCAATCAGAACAGGTAACATAATCTCCAA
>CAZWFM010000385.1:0-2434 GCA_964633185.1 uncultured Bacteroidales bacterium
ATGCAAGTGTCATATAGGGAACAACTTTCCCCAGTATGATCTGTATGGGTTTTAAGGGAGAAACCAGCAATATTTCCATGGTTCCCAATTCTTTCTCACGCGTAATGGATATTGAGGTCATTAAAGTAGAAATTAACATAAGGATTAAAGCAATGGTTCCGGGTACAAACATATTTGCTGATCTCAACCGCTCATTATAAAACATTCTGTGTTGTACATCGATAAAGACCGGCGATTTTCTTACCGCTCTCTCAGCAATATAAGCATTGATTATGTTTCGTGTATAATTATCAAGAATACTGGCTGTATTCGGATCGGACGCATCAGTAATAATTTGGATATGCGCAGTCCCGGTTTTCATTAGATTTCTCCCGAAATTTCTTTCAAAAACTATTACTTCTTTCACTTTTCCTCTTCTGAAAAGTGCCTCAATTTCAGTAACAGAATTTATTTCAGTCTTAAGACGAAAATATCCAGACGAAAGCACTTTATTGATAATGGAAGTCGATATTTCATCCTTTGACGGATCAAGTATAGCTATACCTGCATCTTTTATCTCCATTGTAATAACATGTCCGAACAGCATGAGTTGAATGACAGGGATCAATGAAATGATCAAGACGGTTCGAATATCGCGTCCCAGATGCCTGAACTCCTTAACAACAAAAGCACTAAATCTTCTCATACTTTTTTCTAACTAGTTTTAAAAAAACACTATAAATGTCATCGGAATCATACCTATCCTTTAATCTCCTGGGACTATCGAGGGCAACAATTTTACCTTCGTGCATAATAGTAACACGATGGCAGTACTCTGCTTCATCCATGTAATGCGTTGTCACAAATACAGTAATTCCCTTTGAGGATGCTTCATAAATAAGTTCCCAGAACTGGCGTCTGACGACAGGATCAACACCGCTCGTTGGTTCATCAAGAAAAACAATCTTCGGAGAATGCATTATAGCTATTGAAAATGCCAGTTTTTGCCTCCAACCCAGAGGTAAGTCTTCAATGAGTATATTCCTGTAAGGAATCAGAGAAAACTGTTCCAACAATTCATCCGTACGAGATTTAATAACATGCACCGGAAGACCATAAATTCCTCCATAAAACCGAATATTTTCTATAATGGTGAGATCGTTGTATAATGAGAATTTCTGGCTCATATATCCTATATTTCTTTTAATGAGTTCTGTCTGTGTATAAACATCATAACCAGCCACTCTTATAATACCTGAGGTAGGCTTTGACAGACCACATAAAATCTTTATTGCCGTTGTTTTTCCTGCTCCATTAGCTCCAAGAAAACCAAAAATCTCACCTTCTCTGACCGAAAAATTCAAATCATCATTGGCTGTGAACTTCCCGAATCGTTTGTAAAGATGTTCTACCTGTATTACTATGTTTTTCGTCATAACTTGTATGCAGCTCAGAAAAAATGCCTAGAAATTCAAAAAACTCCTGTTTGATCATGTATCAATCTGCAAACTGTTTTCATGTTCTGTATCAACTTTTTGCTCCATAAGTTTCATAAAGACATCTTCAATCCCCGGTTTAATTGCTTCAATCGTAATATCTTCGTGTCCGTTTTGCTTAAGATATGCCAACAGTCCTTTTTGGTTAAAATCAGAGTTTTTATCTGTATAGTGCAGATTTTGTCCAAAGGGGACAACAGATTCGCATGTTGGGAATTTTCTTGTATCAAGCAGCAGCCTGTAAATATCAGATGATCTTAAGGCGTATAGTTGTCTTCCAAAAGTCTTTGTGATGCTTTTCGGAGTGTTAATTGATAAAATTGAGCCATTCTGAATCAATGCCACGCGGTTACACATTTTCGCTTCATCCATATAAGGTGTGGATACAAGAATTGTGATGCCTTTCTCTTTTAGGTTTTTCAGGAGTTCCCAGAATTCCCTTCTTGATATAGCATCAACACCAGTAGTCGGTTCATCAAGAACCAGAAGCTCGGGCTCATGAATAAGTGCACATGAAAGTGCAAGCTTTTGCTTCATTCCTCCTGATAAATTTCCTGCAAGTCTGTTCCTGAAAGGTTCAATTTTTCTATATACATCCCTGATCAGATCATAATTTTTTTCGACGGTAGTACCAAAAACAGTAGCAAAAAAATGCAAATTCTCAATGACTGTAAGATCTGAGTACAGAGAAAATCGTTGGGGCATATACCCAACGATCATGCGAATTTTACGGAAATCTTTGATAACATCCAGATCCTTAATTCTTATGGTTCCTTTATCAGGCAGAAGCAGGCTGGAAATTATTCTGAAGAAAGTTGTCTTACCGGCACCATCGGGACCAATAAGTCCAAATATTTCTCCTTTCTTAACTTCCAAAGAAATATTTTCAATTGCAACTACTTCACCATAGGTTTTTCTGATATTTTCTGCCTGTATCATGGAATTTTACTCTTCTTGTA
>CAZWFM010000386.1:0-2433 GCA_964633185.1 uncultured Bacteroidales bacterium
ACAAAACTCATTGCTATTCCGAAATCGACATGCCATGTAAGCAATTTTTCAAATGTATTCCATTCCAGTTTGTAATTTGCCCGGATCACTAACAATAAACCTATAATAGCAGTTATAAGAAAAGTGAACAGGAGTATTGTGTTCCAGAATTTTCTGTTTGAAGATCTGGACCATATATCAAATCTTACCAGGATAAGGCCGAAAGAGTAAAGAAGCAAAATAATTATTGCCAATGGTATGAAAAGGTAGGGTGTCTGCATAGTTATGGATTGTTCTTGTATTCATGTTCACTGAAAACAAGAGCTTCATATACATACAATTCAGCAGTTTTCCATCCTTCCCATCCGATTTGGGCTTTATCCCGGGAGCAATGACCGAGAAATTCTTCTTTTGACCAGTTGGTTTCTGTTGCCACTTGAGGAAGAAAAGTTCCGGAACGATTGCCCTTTCTGATGTATATCCCGTGTTTACCCATGATAATTTCATCCGGCAAGGATATTTTTCTCAATGGAGAGAGAACGGAGATCTCGATTTTGAGATTTTGTAATTCCCTTGAACTTACAGGATTAAATCTTGGATCTTGTGTCGCAGCGGCTATAGCCATTTCCCTGACGGTGATGTATAATGGTTTATCGGGGGTAAAATTCCCGATACATCCGCGCAATTGATCATAAAGCGTTAGGGTAACGAATGCTCCGGCAGGAGACATGAGATTTTCAGTAAATTTTTCGGAATTGAAATCTGGTATTTCATCGTTTGTGAGATAACTGTCGAGAGTCTGTCTGGCAATTTTTAAAAGTTCCGTTTTTTCTTCATCATTCAATTGAAAACCTGAATCGGATATTTTTTTATCTCTGGTAGCAGCTATTGCATAATATCCTACGACTTTTTGTTTATCGCCATACTGTGAATCTCCGGAATTTTGGTAATGGATCTTTTTATAAGAAATATCAGGCTGGTTTTCTGTGATATAAAGAAGTGTAAGTACAGATGTCCATCCACACATTGCTGTAACCAGGTTCTTGGTATTCCCATTTTCCACCAAATTTTTCGTTTTCATAAACTCTTTGGAAGAATTTGTAAGGATCGCATCGGCCATTTTTAAATCCGATACCTTCGCACTTTGATAATCCGGGTAATGAGAGAAGTCCGTACTGATGACAAAGAGGTTATCTTCGTTGAAGTATGGTTCCAGGGCCAGAGCAAGATCCCTGCAAATTTCTTTGGATTGTCCGCCAATAATAACAGGGACAATCGTAAATTCATTTTTAAGCCAGTATTGCAGGAAAGGAAGTTGTACTTCAAGACTATGTTCTGTCTCATGAGGTTTTGGATCGTTTGAAATAAATTTATAGTGATCAATAAACTTCCGGGCAATTGTATCCACAACAACTTTTCCCAGTGGCGTGATAAAATCGCCCATAGCATAGATAGATGCCCCATTGAAATACATTGTATGACTTGAGCCAATAAGGAAAATACGTTTGAATTTTCTATTCCGGTCAATTAGCTTAAATGCTCTGGCTGCAGTGCTACCGGAAAATATATAACCTGCATGGGGAACTATAATCGCAAGGGGATCTATAGCTTCAACCTGAACAGGTTCTGAAAAAAAATCTTCCAGCATATTCGACAGATCTTGCGGCGCCTTTGGATAAAATTTGCCTGCAACTGCAGGTTGACGATCTGTTTTAGTATATGTATATTGTTTGTTCTGTGCATCACACGATTGCACCATAATTACTATAAATAAGGAATATACAAAACGATGTGTCTTCATATTATTTATGAGTCTGATTTTGTATATAAAATTACCGAAAAAATCAATGGCAGACCAAATGACTATTATTAAATCAGCTGGAGATAAATGATCTGCAGTAATTGTGACTGATAATTATCCCATTGATGTTTTAAGGTATTGAAAACATATTAAAAATCAAGGCTGTAAGCAACACCAACATGAAATAACAATTGGGTATTTTGATCATAGAATGAAGATGTAAACGTTGGAATTATCAAAAAGGTGGTAAAGTTAAACATGAACCTTCCTACACTGTAATATACCGGAAGCATGAAATCAACAGAAGTTATTGTATAAGATGATCCGAAAACAGAGTTATCACTCCTGTCAATCATGGTATAAAGTTCTGCTTTTGCAGATGCTAATCCACTTACTTCAATACTGTGTTCAATAGCTCTGTACATTCCGGGATATTCTTCACTTATCCACATAAGAAATGATTCACTGTCCCATAAATTATAAATCAGCGTATTGTAATAGTTTTTATCACTTAGATTTAGATCAAATTCAAGCTGAATACCCAACAGTGATTTTTTTAATAGAAAATTGTCAAAATAAAAGTTCAGTGCATTTTGTGCCGACAGGTAAAACATATTTTTATTTCCGAATAACATGCTGGAATTCAGGCTACC
>CAZWFM010000387.1:0-2424 GCA_964633185.1 uncultured Bacteroidales bacterium
AAATATCCCCGGGAAGCTATTGATTTGGGATTGGAAGGAACAGTATATCTGACATTTGTAGTCGATAAAGGAGGGTATATCAGTAACATAAAAATAATAAGAGGGGTAGACCCTCTCCTGGATAATGAGGTAATTGCCGCGATAGAAAAATCAGAACAATGGAAACCGGGTATACAGGCCGGCCGAAAAGTAAATGTTGCCATGTCAATGCCTGTAACCTTCAGATTGCAGTGATCGGATTCACTGCATTTTTTTCCTTATTTCAAATGACTTTATTGATCCCGGTTTTTTATTAACATAAATTCAACCAATACGTTAGTTACAACCTGCTTAAAACAATTCACGATATCCGGATCATTTCACCGGGAGACCCAGACATTATTTTAACCTGTTTTGATCAGGTAATTCTGTACTGACATCTCAAATGGTCAGTACATTTTGTTGATAAATAACAGATGCACTAAAAAATATCAATTCACAAAATTGTTATTATTGCGAAGCTGAAATGTTACGAAGTTATTTTTTAGTATTAGTTTTTTGTCTCTGTGCCGGTAATAGTAACGCCATCAAGATATCTGATGCGGATAGTTTTCAAGCAGGGAACAATCACACAAATCTGCAGGATAGTGTCGATTATCTTCTGCATTTGGCCCTTGCATCTATCCGGCCATATCCTTCAAAGGCTTTTTTAATAGCCTCCAAAGCAAAACAGATCTCCGAGCAGAACAGATGGAAAGAAAAGGTGGCGATTGCCAGCAAATACATGGGAGAATCTAAAATCGAACTGGAGGATTTTTACGAGGCAAAAAAATACTTGCTGGATGCATTGGAATTTTTTGATGAAAGTACACCCACCATAACCGGAGATATTTACCTCCTTTTGGGAAAAGTTAACTATTATCTTGCCGAATATCATCAGGCCAGTCTTAATTACCGTTCGGCCATAGAATTGTTTGAAAGCACAGGAAATATTGAAAACATTGCAAAATCTTATCAAAACATCGGATTGATCCATCACAACCTGAAAAACCTGGAAAAGGCTTCCTATTATTACAATAAGGCACTTGAGATCAACAGGGAGATACATAATGATACAAACATTGCAGGACTATATCAAAATTTAGGAATCATTTATTATCATAATAACGATTATGAAAAGGCGCTTGATTATTATGAAAGATCCATTCATATATACCAGGAATTATCTGATACCCAAAATATTGGAACTACTTTCAGTAATATTGGCTTGATTCAGCTCAATCAGGGTGATTACGATAAAGCCTTTAAGAGTTTTAAGACATCGAAGGAATTTTTTGACAAGGTCGACTTTAAATTAGGCAGGATGTGGGCATTACACAATATGGGGACCGCCCGGCTTTATCAGCAAGATCTTAAAAATGCTGAACAATATTATACGATCAGTCTTACCGAAGCCCAACAATTAAATATTCCGGAAGGAGTTATGTCTAATCTTGCAGCTCTTACAGAATTGTCGGAACAACAGGGCGATTATGAAAAAGCTTACAATTACTATGTAGATCATACCACATTGCGTGATTCAATTCATTCCAGCGAACTAAAGAAGCAAATTGCGGAACTTGAGGCTCTTTACAACCTTGAAGCGCAGGAAAAGCAGATCATAGAATCCAATGCACAATTGAAAAATCAAAAAACACAGAAATTTGCCCTTCTGATCGTGCTGCTCTTACTGCTTGCCAGTTTGATCATTATATACATTGCGTACCTTAAGAAAAAAGCTTCTTCTATAAAGATATTTTCACATAAACTTGATCTTGAAAATTCTTTGTATGAAAAAACGAAGGAACTGGAAAATGAGATCACAGAGAGAAAGATAGCTGAAGAATCAGATAAACTGAAAACTGCTTTTCTGGCCAATATGTCTCATGAATTAAGAACTCCAATGAATGCTATTATTGCATTTACTAAGTTTCTGAAAGATCCGGAATTGCCTCCCGAACAAAAAGATGAATACCTTGATCACATTACCAATGCAGGGGATAACCTGTTGCAATTGATCGATGATATAATTGATACAGCAAAAATTGAAGCCCAGCAACTCAGGATATCAATAAATCCTACAAATATCTCACATTTGCTGAAAGAGATCAAGAAAATATTCATTAAGCTGAAATTAAAATACAATTATCCGGCCGATCTGGCCTTGAATATCAGTACCGAAAAAGACGTAATAATAAACACGGATGCCATAAGAATCAGGCAGATTCTCAACAACCTTCTTGAGAATGCATTTAAGTATACAAAAAAAGGAGTTGTTGAATTTGGATTTACTGAATCTGAAAAAGGTATATTGTTTTACGTGAAAGACACAGGAATAGGCATTGCAGAAGAAAAACAAGCTACTATCTTTGAACGGTTTTCACAAATCGAAACTGACTTAAACCG
>CAZWFM010000388.1:0-2420 GCA_964633185.1 uncultured Bacteroidales bacterium
TTTATTGTTACGAGCAAATGGGCGATAAAAAAAATGCCCAGAAGTATCTGAAGATTTTGCGCAATCAATATCCTGAAAACAAATATTCAAGATAAGCTATTTGTTACAATACTTGATGCCCTACGGGCAAATTTCAAAATAATTTACTGCTTATTATACATGCCTTCATATTAAAAGAATAGAGAAATACCTGAAAATTCTCAGGCAACAGTTTCCGGATAACAAATAATCTCAATAAACTGTTTGAACAAATACAGCTTATCATAAATTTGCAGATATCATTGGAGATCTTAATAATTACGAGCTAATACGTATTGATATGGAAACAATGAAAACATTCATTGAAGGAATAAAAGCGAATAATGCCCTGACACAGTGGATTGTGTTTTTTTCTGTAATCCTTTTATTATTTCTGGCAGCCCGAATTGCAAAAATGATCATCGGACGCCTGTCCATTCGGAAAATAAAGGCAAAAAGCCCTGTTTCCGCTTCATTTTTATATGCTGTTTCCAAATCTATAACCTTTATTTTGTTGGCTCTTGGTGTATGGATAGGTACCAAAATCCTGCATGTTCCGGATAAAAACAGAGAACTTGTTGACCTCATTACCAAAATCATCATTACAATATCCATCGGTCATTTTGCTTATTACCTGGCAGATATACCAAGTGTGTGGTTCAACCTGATCATAACAAAATCGGAAAGAAATCTCAACCAAATGTTTGTTCCCGTTATCCGGAAAACCATACGTGTGCTTATTGTAATACTCGTGCTTCTTCAGATCATTCAAATGCTCAGCAACAAACCCATTACAACAATTGTTGCAGGACTGGGAATCGGGGGACTTGCAATAGCTCTGGCTTCGCAGGATACAATCAAGCACTTTATCGGTTCTTTTGTAATTGCCGGTGATCATCCGTTCGAAATCGGCGACAGAGTGGTAATAGACGGACACGATGGTCCGATTGAATCCATAGGTTTGAGAAGTACGCACATCAGAACATTGAATGGTCACCTGGTCTCTATACCGAACGGAGAACTTGCCAACAGAACTATCCTCAATATTGGCAAGCGACCTTACATTAAACGGGAAATGAACATTGGGATCACGTACGATACCAAACCTGAAAAAATCAAGAGAGCCCTTGAGATTGTAAAAGAGATCCTTCACGATCACGAAGGTATGAGTGAAGAGTTCCTTCCACGGGTATATTTCAGCGATCTGAAAAGCGATTCACTGAATATATTTGCCCTTTACTGGTATCATCCTCCTGAATATTGGAATTATATGGAGTTCTCGGAGAAAGTAAACATACAGATCATTGAGCGTTTTAACAAGGAAGGTATAGAATTTGCATTCCCCACTCAGACGGTTCATGTAAAGCAGGATATATAGTAATCAGGAAGATGTTCATTCATCATGGGTACTCATCCTGTTATTCATACCATACGGTTCATAATGAAACTGATCGCTTTTTTCTCGCCAGGATACTGGTATGGAAAATAAAAAATACCAATTCTATCGATCCTCTCTCTTAAAATGAACTAAATTTTCAAAGCAGTAAATTTTGTTTTGCAAAAAATAAGTTGGCCGATTTTTCTATTTCTCTGAAAACTATAGTAAATTGTTAAAATTCTTATGAATTGCAATTAATAATCTTCAAATCAACCTATCATGACAGCTGAAAAAAGGTACAAAAAAGTAAAGCCTGTATCCATAATACTAACCATCTCTTTGCTTATAAATGTTGTGCTGCTTGTTCTTATGGCCGATCTTTTCCCTGTGAAGAAGGCCCTGAAAACGGCAAACAAAGAACTGACCGAACAACTTAAAACAGTAAACAACGAGATTAGCAGGTACAAAGGAATTTCTGTTCAAATCGATAACATTATCCGTGATGCTGAACTGAAAATACAGAAAAAGGAAAAAGAGATCTCCAGACTGCTTCGTGGCAAGAAACTTCAGGCCGATGAAAATACGAGATTAATACACGAGATCGACTCGCTGAAAGAATTGTACCTGACCTCCATCGATTCATTACTTGTTGAGCGTGAGCGAACACAAGTACTGAATCATACGCTCGAAAGTATGAATGAGACCATGGATGCTTTAAGAAATCAGTTGGGACTGGCCCGCGAACTGATTACCGATAATTTAGTGGTTGAGGGAAAAAAAGTCAACAATCAGGGTAAAAAGCAGAGTACTGCACTTGCAAAAAAGACGAATCAACTTTCCGTTTGCTTCGATATCATTCCCAACAGGGTTACTTCGGAAGGTATGAAAACCATTTTTATTGTTGTTACTTCTCCTGATGGTACTATCATAAAAGATATTGAATTAAGCGAAGACGTTTTTTGGCACCCTGAATATAAGAAAAATGCGGAGCTTTCAAAAACAGATATCATCAACTACCAGAAAC
>CAZWFM010000389.1:0-2420 GCA_964633185.1 uncultured Bacteroidales bacterium
TTTTCTGTAAATATCAACATTCGATACAAGATGATTCGGTCCATACCTGTATCTTTTAATTTCCATCACGAAATTTGTACCATCAAAAGTCTCTTCTGAAATAAGTTTGTCATCATCATAGATGAATGCAGTGTACTTTTCAATATTCATAAGTGAATCCTTGAATACGATCTGCCTGATCCATTTCCCCTGAAGATCATAAGTATTTTGTTTTGTTATATGTTTTTTCGGTGTTCTTTTCCCATTCAGAACCTCATATCTGTATATGTTCTCTGCAATAATGGTATCAGGTTGTGACCATACGTTGGATTCAATAAACAATATGGTAAGAATAAAACAACTATGTATTTTCATATATGGAATTTGATTTTTATTCGTTGTACGGATGTTTTATAAACTAATAATTTTTACAGTATTGTACTCTCATTTGGGCGGCACGTTGATTTCCCATTTCAGCAGAAGTTTTCAAATTGCTGCAACCATCAGCAAAATTATTTATGCTGATTTTCTGTACTCCCAGGGCAAAATAAACATCCGCAGACTCCATACCAAGATCCAAACAGGTATTAAGATCATCAATTGCTTTCTGTGGCTTGTTCAATAAACCATTGGCAATACCTCTGTTATAATAGACATCAGCATGATTTTTATCAAATTTCAGTGAATTGGTGAAGTATTTTATTGCTTCTTCATTTCTGTTTTGCATCATCTCCATAATGCCCAGCAGATAATAAGCCCTGGCTGTATGTTCTGATCCGGAGTCATATTTTATACAGCTGGTTAAATACTTTTTTGCTTCTCCGGGCTTATTGAGTTTCAGGTAAGCCAATCCGGAATTGTAATTTGCGCCGGCAATTTTATGATTAAGTTGTATTGCCTTCTTGAAATCATCTATTGCCTTGTCATAAACTTCCAGGTTTGCATAAGATTTTCCCCGGTTAAAATAGGCTTCTGCCAGCTGATCATCCAAAGAAATAGCATTTGAAAAGTCAGAAACTGATCCTTTAAAATCCAGGATTTTCATTTTAAAATTTCCGCGATTCAGAAATGCCTCAGTGTTTGAGGGGTCCAGTTCCAGGATTTTATTGTAATTTTCAATCGCTGCATCAAAATCTTCCAGTTTACTCAATACAATAGCTCCTTCTTTTAATATGTCAGTATTATCCTGGTCAAGTTTTCTTGCTTTCAAATAATCGTCTGCTGCACCATTAAGATCATTCAGATTTGCCTTCGCAATTCCGCGATAATAGTAGGCGTAGGATAGCATACTGTCTTTTTCTATTGCAAGGTTGAGTTTCCGGATCCCTTTTTCAAATTCATCTTCCATAACAAGCTTTTGTCCTTCAAGTGCATACTTCTCAGGGTGCTCAGGAAATAACGTATTCAAATGATCCAGAAAAGATCCGGCCTCTTCGGTTTTATTCTGTGCAAGCAGGGATTTTACCAGGTTAATTAATGTTACTGCGGATTTGCTTTTCCATTTCAATGATTTCTTAAAATAATCTTCGGCCGGCATATATTCATTCTTGCTATAGCTGTCAAGCCCCTTCTGATTCAATGATTCGGCTACCGGTTTCTTTATTGCAAAGAAAACAGTAACCAATAAAACCAAAAAAATGATGACCGATATTAAAATCTTTTTATTCATCGGATAAAAATTTAAATATGATACTAAGTTTGTTTCAATCCAATAGAAAAGATACAAAAAATGTATCAGAAGAGATGATACAATGATTGAAAATTAATGCTTTATAATGAAAGAGGTAAAGAAGCAATAAATACAAATACCAATTTCTATTGAATTTGGTTCAGGTATTTATCTATTTTATAAAGTAGTTCTTCCAGATCAAGTGGTTTATCAATATAATCATCACAACCTGCATCGAGACACTTTTCTTTTTCATTTGCCAAAACATAAGATGTCTGTGCTATTACAGGCATATTGCGATTTATCTTTTTGATAGCAAGAGTAGCTTCATACCCATCCATAACCGGCATTTGCAAATCCATAAGAACAAGATCAATTTTTTCTTTTTTAAATAATTCTATGGCTTCTAACCCATCATTTGCATGAATCACTTTAACTTTTGTTCTCGCCAGACAGGTATTGAGTACTTTAAAATTCAGTTCTTCATCTTCAGCAACCAGGATGGCTTTTGTTTCCCAGTTGTATCTCTTTTGCAACAGTGGATTTGAAGATTGGGATTTTTCTGTTACAACATCAACATGTCTTAGACCTGTAGCCGGAATTAGCATCCGAAAAATACTACCCTGGCCGGATTTTGATTCCACCCAGAGTTTGCCGCCCAACAGTTCTGCAAGATTCCTGGATATTGTAAGGCCAAGTCCTGTCCCCCCATATTTACGGTTTAAGTCAGTTTCGATTTGTGAAAACCGTTCAAAGATAGTAGCTTGTTTTT
>CAZWFM010000390.1:0-2408 GCA_964633185.1 uncultured Bacteroidales bacterium
CCGAAGATAGACTGACTGAATTTTCAGGGCAAGATGTACCTAGCCGCATGCTTACAGTCAATGAGCCGAGGACCTTCATTAAAGGCATCAAAACTAAGATGTTCAATGAAGTTGATACCGTCAACCTGGATCATGTTCACCTTAGCTCCAAACTCTACTTTCTTTACTTCTTTTCCTCGAACTATGGGGCGTATATAGCTTTTCGAGATAGATACGATCCTGTCTGGGACACTGTGAGTACCCGTGGTGAACATCTCCTGTTGTTGAGCTAGCACTTTGCGGATCACTCTTCTCTTTTTATAATATTTTTCCGGGAATTTCAGATAGGTCCGGTGCTGATCCTCGATCTTGTCGAGTTCTTCAATCAGCTTGTTTAAAAGGTATAGTAAACTTCTGGTACGCTTGGTAGTTTGCTTCCAGGGTTTCTTGCGCATGCGCATATAAGCAAAGTACTTTTCTTTTTGCTCAAGATATTTGGTTCTTGGTGTGGGTATCCTTAGATGTTTGCAGGTTAACTTTAGCTGTCCATACATCCAGTCAGTACTTTCCCAAAGAAGTTTGATATTGGTAGGAAAACGCATATAGGATTCATAGCAAGTGGCATCCTCCAGTACAATGTTGGTGTTCTCCATAAACGGTTTCCATGCTTTGGCCAGAACATCATGGTTTTCCCTGATATTGAGCTTTTGAGCCAATTCCGTGCGTATCTTACTGATAATCTTAAAATCAGCCAGCTTATCCGGCCCCAGAAAGATGCCACAGAAGAGTTGA
Organism: uncultured Bacteroidales bacterium; assembly: GCA_964633185.1. Lineage (GTDB taxonomy): Bacteria > Bacteroidota > Bacteroidia > Bacteroidales > UBA10428 > UBA10428. Next base: position 772 of record CAZWFM010000390.1, read on the forward strand.
TATTGGATGCTCCCATTGAGATGTTCGTACAGCTTTCGATCCGATAGCCCGGTATAGGATTTAAGGAACATCAGCGCCAGTTTGCCTTGAGGACTAAACTGTGAAGTCCTTCCTTTTCGTTTATCCTTCAATTTCAATGATTTAACCAAGTCCTGCCAGGGAATAGACTGATAAATTCTACCCAGTTCTGATTCCAGAAAGCTATTCCAGTATAGCGAAAACTCTTTTTGTGGGGAAATAAATGAAATCTCTTGGGTAGTGTCGTAAATTCTTCTTAATTTGCTCATAGGATTTAAAGAATTACCCCGATTTCGTGTCTGTAAAGCTGATTTCGGGATTTTCTATAAAATTACATGAGATATAACTATTTGTCAATCAATAGTTTTTATTATTTACGAACATCCCTAATTTCATTGACTTAACCAAATCTTGCCAGGGAATGGCTTGGTAAATTCTACCCAACTTTGATTCCAGGAAACTATTCCAGTAAAGTGAAAATTCTTTTTGTGGAGAAATAAATGAAATTTCAGTTTACTTTTTTACGTACCCAAAGGTGATTTCTTTTCGGGCCAGTATTTTCTTTAGCTGTGCTGTTGAGGGATTGAGCCTGTATTCCTCTACTTTATCTTCTGTAGTATCACGAATTGTAATGATGCGTGTAAGGGGGCTGATGGAATCAATCTCGGCCAGTGGCACAAGGCTGGTCAGCATGAGTGAATCTCCTTTGATTCCCATGATTTGAACTTTCCACAATTCATTTTTCAAAGGCGTATTGAGAAAGAAAATGTCTTTGTATTTTCGTAAAATATCTCCGTCCGGAAGGTTAAACAGGGTATCCACATCGAGAGTTGTCAGTTGCACCGAGTCGCCATAAAAATCAAATTCAACGGTCATGTTTCCGGCAACAGGGACTATCGTATCTATCTCAAATACAGTATCTATTTCTGCCCACAATTGTTGCTTGGTCAGCCTGGCAATTTTAAGTACTTCCTTAACAATCATCTTTGAATCTATGGTTAGGATTGAGCTATCAGCCAATTCCAGGTATTTGCCCTGAACATCGGCAGGCAAGGCATCCAGGTTTTTTTTGCCTTTTGGCTGGGGGTTTTCAAATTTCACTTTCGGATCACAGGTGGCAGCGAGAAGAATAAGAGCTGCAAAAAGTATTTTCCATGGTTTTGTTGTTTTCATCTTTATAGAGTTTAATGTAGCTTGGATCTATTTTTCATTTTTTACCAGGGCATAAAAATCATCCTCCAATGGCAGATAACCTTGTTCATAACAGAAATAGTAAGTATTTCCTGTTTTGGTACGGTATATACTCGTAAAATAGGTAAAATTGAATCCCTTATCCACCAGTTTCTTTTTCGGCACTTTTGTCTTACCAAAAGGATTCAGTTCTTCCATTATCCGGCGGTTTTTTCTCAATATTCTGTTTACCTGGCGAATGTAATTATTGGAAAACCGGTTGTGCCTGTTATTGTATTCTGTCCTGCACTGGTCGGAGCAGAATTTTTTGTCTATTCTTCCAACAATCTGGTCACCACATATGGGGCATGTTCTTTTTTCATCCATAACGCCGTCTTGCTAATTTGTTGTAAATATAACATTTATCCGTGTACAAACGAGTACAAACG
>CAZWFM010000391.1:0-2388 GCA_964633185.1 uncultured Bacteroidales bacterium
CCTTAAAAGCTCCATATCAATTCTGGGCTTATAATAGAAACCTTCCGTCCATCCATAAGAAACCAGCTTCACAAGATTGTGATAGCCTTCCATATTCTTAGCCAGCAACACCAGATGTTTTCCTCCTCCATCCATTTTCTCGGATTTATCAAATCTGGTACGATGAGCTATATATACCTCACAGCCTAATATCGGCTTTATTCCTTTTTTTCTTGCAATAGAATGAAACTCCTTAACACCAAACATATTGCCATGATCAGTAATTGCCATTGCAATCATCCCATCTGCCTTGGCTTTAGTTATAAGACCGCTTATATCTGCAGCTCCATCAAGAATTGAGTATTGTGTATGAACATGCAAATGCGTAAAAGGAACAGATGCATTAGGTTTCAGAAGCTCTTCAGACTGGATATCATAAGAAGAAAGATCCGTTTCTGCACCGGCAACCTTATTTGATTCAATACGAATTTCAATTGGCTTGATCACTTCCTTATTGTGCTTCCGGAACTCCCCGACAAACGAAGTGGAAAGTCCATGTTTAACAGGATCTATTATTCCAAGCCTTAAAAGCTCTAAAAAACATCGTGCAGTAGCAACAACATCTGCTGAAGCATTATGAGCTTCATCAAAGTTTTCTCCAAACAATTTTGTATGCAATTCAGAGAGGTTTGGCCATTTGTATTTACCACCTCTGCCTCCGGGCAAAGCACAAAAATCAGTACTTTCTTCTTTTGTATCAATCTTTGCTAGTGTAAGAAAATTCGTTGGCGTATTTTTCCTGAGATATTCTGCTCCTGCAATGCTGATATCAAACTCAACATTATGCCCCGCTAAAAATCTGCTTTTGGCAAGGGTATTATTAAACTCATTCAGAACCCATGTAAGATCTTTGCCTTCTTTTAATGCTTTTTCAGTTGAAATGCCGTGCACTTTCTCGGCACTATAGGGAATGGTATAGCCTTCAGGTTTAACAATGTAGTTTTTAACCTCCATCAATTTCCCTGTGCTATCATGCAATTGCCATGCTATTTGCACCATGCGGGGCCAATTACCGGAATCAGTTAGTGGAGCATTATAATTTTTAGGAAGTCCGGTAGTCTCAGTATCAAATATTAAAAACATGAAGACAGGAAATTGATTACTTCACAAAGGTACAATACAGGAAAGTAAAAAATAAGTAGTGTTAATATTTATGGATAACTATAATTTATCTAATTACTTAATAGTATCTCATCAATTTGCCTTCTGAACATTTCTTTTGTCTGTTCGGGAGTTTGAGCAATACCTGAAGATATTACCGGCATATCGTCCTTAGGGATAAAAAGAAAGCTTGGTATGCTCTGAATACCAAATATCGCTGCCAACTCCTGCTCCTTCTGTATATCAATTTTATAAATCTGAATTTTACCGGCATATTCCTGTGCAAGATCTTCGAGAATTGGTGATGTTATTCTGCATGGGGCACACCAGTCGGCATAAAAGTCAACCAGCCCGGGAAGTTCTCCTTTGTAAATCCATTGATCGGGATTGCTCTCATAATCCATAATTTCATCAAGAAACATTTGTTTTGTCAGTAAAGTTGGTTTTACGATCTCTTTTGGTTCTTTAACTGTTTCTTTTTTACTGTTTGTTTGACTGTTACATCCAAGAACCAGGGATGTAATAACGAATGAAATACTTATTATTCTCTTCATTTTTATTTTCTTTTCATTTGTTCTCATTTAAATACAAGTCTTTTTCATGTTATGGTTGTCATACCCTATTGCCAGGTATCCATCTGTTACTGTCCAAAATGCTCTTTAATTATATTTATTTATCTATATATTTACATATATTATGCCCACTTTTCTCATTTGCTGTAAAAATTCTTAATGAATTGATGTCGTTTCATTTAACCTGTATGTCAGTTTGGCATACTTCTACAAATGATTTTCATGTACCCGCTAAAAAATACATATTATATAGTACCAAACAGAATTACAGGACAATTGTTTTACAATGTGGCAAGATCTTTTGTTTTTTATAAATGAATTGCTTTCCGGCAAGTAGCCGATGTGTCAAAATGAAATTTGAGTTTTACTCGTAAATGACGTTTACCCTTAGGCAAGACCCAAGACCCTAAAAGGAATTTTACCCTGTGCCAGGAATACAGGGTTTTTGATCCCGCTACGCATAGCTAGCGGGATTAATTCGACTTGCAATTTTCACTTCATATTATTTGTGAAAATTGAGTCTTATCAACAAAATAACAAATAGATAAACTTTTGATCCCGATTAGCTTCGCTATCGGGATTGTCCGACTTACAAATTTCATTGCGTTTCACTTTTGAAATTTGAGTCTCACGAATAAAATAGCAAATAGATTTAGTAATTCTAAATATTTATCTA
>CAZWFM010000392.1:0-2370 GCA_964633185.1 uncultured Bacteroidales bacterium
TCATACAAATCAAATTCTTTTAACCCTTCAATGTAAATATCATCTACTTCCTGCAGTAAAGTTACCTTTTCTTTGGTTACCTCACCCAAAATTCTTATGGCCAGTCCGGGTCCCGGGAATGGGTGTCTGCCTATAATAACCTGATCGATCTGCAGAGCTTTTCCTACCCTTCTCACTTCGTCTTTAAATAACAAATTCAAAGGTTCCACAACTTTTAAATTCATACGATCCGGCAAACCGCCAACATTATGATGTGATTTAATGGTTGCTGAGGGTCCATTTACAGATACCGATTCAATAACATCCGGATAGATAGTCCCCTGAGCAAGCCATTGCACATCCTTTATTTTATATGCCTCTTTTTCAAATACTTCAATAAAATTTTTCCCAATACTCTTTCTTTTCGCTTCCGGATCTGATATTCCCTTCAGGTCATCAAGAAATATTTTTTTAGCATCCACACCCACAACATTCAATCCCATATGCTTATATGAATCAAGCACTTTTTCAAATTCATTTTTTCTGAGAAAACCATTATCTACAAATATGCAGGTAAGTTTTTTCCCGATCGCTTTGTGCAAAAGCATTGCCGCCACTGAAGAGTCAACCCCTCCTGACAGTCCCAATACAACTTTGTCATCCTGCAGCTTTTGCATTAGATCATGTATAGTACTTTCAATAAATGAGGCAGGTGTCCAATCCTGCTTACAACCACAAATGTCCACAACAAAATTTTTCAACAAAGTCAAACCTTCGGTTGTGTGATATACCTCCGGATGAAACTGGATACCATAAGTTTTTTCCTTTTCATTACCATAAGCACCTACTTTAACATCTTTTGTACTTCCCAATATCTTAAAATGTTCAGGAAGATGAACGATTGTATCCCCATGCGACATCCAAACCTGAGTACCTGAGGAAAGTCCGGCAAACAGCTTTGATTTATTGTTTATAAATTCAAGATTCGCTCTGCCATATTCCCGATGCCTTGAAGGTTGCACTTCCCCTCCATTGTATTGCGCCAGATATTGAGCTCCATAACAGATCCCTAACACAGGAACTGATCCTAAAATTCCGTCAAGCTTAGGCACCGGATGATCCTTATCCCTGACAGAGCAAGGACTACCTGATAAAATAACTCCTTTGACAGAAGCAACAGTCTCAATCCATTTATTGAAGGGATATATTTCACAATAGACATTAAGCTCCCGAACTTTCCTGGCAATCAGCTGTGTATATTGTGAACCAAAATCAAGAATTACAATTTTCCCCTGCACTTTATAACAATTATTAAATAAAAATTTTGGCAAATATAATGATTAATCCACGGTTTGATCATTCTTCTCTTGTTTGCCTGATCAAAGGAATGCTATACTTTTTTAAATCTTCAGCAATCAGTGTTTCAGGAAATATTTCCTTTGTTTCCTGCAACAATTCGGATTCCTGTTTGTATCGTGTTGAAAAATGTCCGATAAGAAGCTGACCGGCTGAAGCCTCAGAAGCAATTTCCGCTGCCTCTTTTGTTGTAGTATGCAAAGTTAACCTGGCAAGTTTTTTATCCCTTTCGAGAAAGGTTGCTTCATGATATAATAAGTCGACACCTTTAATAAAAGATACTATCTTTTTATATTTTGCAGTATCGCTGCAATAGGCGAAAGATCTTATTTTATAAGGAGGTTCGGTCATAGATTGATTTGAGATCTTTTTCCCTTCATGAGTTATTATATCCTCTCCGTTTTTTACTGCTCTTATCTGTTTCACCGAAAGATCGTATTTTTCAATAGCATTCTTCCTGATATTCAGAAGCTTTGGTTTTTCCCTGAACAGGTATCCAAAACAGGGAATTCTATGTTTCAGGGGAAATGCAAATACTTCAGTTACTTTATCCTCATAAATCAATTGAAAACTCCTTTTTGTTAATTTATGGACATGTATTTCATAATTCGATGTCAGGGAGAAATTCTCCAGATAAAACTGAATGATCTTTTCTATTTCCGAATGCCCGTAAATAGAAAGCGGCAATTTTCTGCCCAAAAGATTAAATGACGAAAGCAATCCATACAATCCGAAAATATGATCGCCATGAAGATGGCTGACAAATATGTGATTGATCTTTCCAAAAGGAATCTTCGTCTTTCTGAGCTGGATCTGTGTTCCTTCTCCACAGTCGATTAAAAAAAAACGCTCTTGTATATTAAGTACTTGAGCGGTAGGAAATTTTATTGACGTCGGAAGAGCACTTGCACTTCCCAAAACCGTCAATTCAAATTTCATATTATTGTTAATACAATTAACTGCTGGCTTGTGATATTAAATCAACACCTTCTTCAATAGTATTTGATATATTCAAAACAGTATCAAGCTGAGAAA
>CAZWFM010000393.1:0-2366 GCA_964633185.1 uncultured Bacteroidales bacterium
AATTATCAATGATTCCAACACTGTCACATGGATCAAGTGATGCCAGAAGCTTATTTCCCGTATCTTTAATTGCCCGCAAATGCCTTATAGCTATGTAGCCTCCAATACCAATGATTGCAAAGTTTTTTATTTTATCAGGATTCTTCATATTGACTTAAACAAGAACAAATTTATATAGTAAGAATTTTTGAGAAAAGTTATATTTTTCCTACAGGCTCATATACGTATACTGATCTGACAATTCCTTATACAGACCTTTTATGTCAAATACAATCCCTTCCTTATTCAAATGTTCCTTAAAGAATTCATCACGTAAATCCGAATATTGATTATGAGCTACCGCCAGTACAATCGCATCATACTTGCCCGATATCCGGTCTTTCAGAATGAGTCCGTATTCTTCTTTAATTTCCCCGGCATCAGCAAAAGGATCAACCACTTCCACATTCATTCCATACGATTGTAACTCGAATATCACATCAGCCACTTTTGAATTACGAATATCACTTACATTTTCCTTGAATGTAACACCCATTATCAGAATACGTGAATTGAGCACATTGATACCCGATCGTATAATTCCCTTTACGAGTTTGGTAGTAATAAATTTACTCATACCATCATTCACAGATCTGCCGGCAGTAATTACCTGGGCAAAATGTCCCAATTCATTGGCCTTGAATGTAAGATAATAGGGATCGACACCAATACAATGCCCACCAACAAGACCGGGATAGAAATTTAAAAAATTCCATTTCGTGCCAGCTGCCTTTAACACATCATATGTATTGATATTCATCTTATGAAAGATGATCGAAAGTTCATTCATCAGGGCAATATTCAGGTCGCGTTGTGTATTTTCAATGATCTTTGCAGCTTCAGCCACTTTAATAGAAGAAGCACGATGAATGCCTGCTTTTATGATATGTTTGTATACCTTAGCAATTTCTTCAGAGGATTCCGTATCACAACCTGAAGTTATTTTCACAACATTAGTCAGGGAATGAACCTTATCGCCGGGATTAATCCTTTCGGGAGAGTATCCTACCTTAAAATCCGAAATAAATTTTAACCCTGATATTTTTTCAATTGCCGGAATACATATTTCTTCCGTAGCTCCCGGGAATACCGTTGATTCAAAAACAACATAGTCTCCTTTTTTAATCACTTTGCCAACGATTTCCGAGGCAGAAATTAAACTTCTCAGGTCAGGAAGATTATTTTTATCAATTGGTGTGGGAACAGCTACTATATGAAACGAAGCCTTTTTCAAATCTTCCAGTTCCGAAGTAAACTGAATATCAGAATTTACAAAATCGGATCCGCTTAATTCCTTACTGGGATCTATCCCTTTCTTCATTAAGTCTACTCTCTTCTTGTTAATGTCAAAACCTATCACAGATAGTTCCTTTGCAAATTCAAGTGCAATAGGTAACCCAACATAACCAAGGCCAATTACTGACAGTTTGTTTTCCTTTTTCAATAACTTTTCAGAAATGCTCATGACTTTTCTAATGTTAGACGATTGTTTTACTCAAGCCTGCCCTATTCATAATTTCTAAGAATATTCTGTGTTAAAGTAGGGCCTGTCCCGGCAATTGCCGGGATTAACCCGATTTAGTCAGCCTTATCCCGATTGAGTCGGGATTAGCCTAACTTTATCGTAATCAATTAATTATTTCATTTTTTTAATTATGGAGACTAAATTATGCATAAGTTTTAAATACCGAATTCCTTTTTAAGTCTGTCAACATAATCCAGTTTTTCCCAGGCAAAAAATTCGACCTCTCTTGTTTCAGTATTTCCATTTGTTAAAAAGGTCACCTTTCTCTTTTCTGATTTTCTTCCCATGTGACCGTAGGCTGAAGTTGCCCTGAAAATCGGATTTTTCAAACCTAATTTTTTGATAATTACGCTGGGACGCAGGTCAAATATTTCCTCGATCTTCCTGGCAATGGCACCATCGCTGAGATTAATTTTCTTCTTTCCTTTTGTATCAACAAAAACGCCCACAGGTTTGGCAACACCAATAGCATATGCAATCTGAACAAGTACTTCATCAGAAATCCCTGCTGCCACCATATTTTTTGCTATATGTCTGGCAGCATATGCTGCAGAACGATCCACTTTGGAACTGTCTTTCCCTGAGAAAGCTCCACCACCATGTGCTCCTTTACCTCCATAAGTATCCACAATGATCTTTCTCCCAGTCAATCCTGTATCACCATGAGGACCACCGATAACAAATTTTCCTGTCGGATTAACATGGAGAATGTAATCATTTTTAAACAGTGATTGGATCCTGGATGGCAAAAGTTTCTTCACACGGGGGATCAGTATATTTTTTACATCATCTTTAATTTTCT
>CAZWFM010000394.1:0-2349 GCA_964633185.1 uncultured Bacteroidales bacterium
AAAGTGCTGCCGAAGCAGATAGAATATTTTCTATGTTGATGGGAGATGATGTACCTCCACGACGTGAATTCATAGAGAAACATGCGAAATATGCAAATATTGACGCGTAATAAAATACAATAACAGGGTGTCCAAAAAGCCTTTGTGTTTCTCTGTGTATACTTGGTGGTATAGGTATAATTAACAATTGCATAGACCTTCCTCTGCCGAAACAGCCTGCAGTCTGCGGAGGCAGAGATTCACAGATCTGCCTGCAATCCGGCACTAAAGGCTATGGCAGCAGGAGATCAACAGGCAGGAACACGAATCCCGATAGATACCGGGATCAACTATCCAACAGAAAAGAGTTTTTCATTCGAAAAGCCATCGGATGGGCATTGAGGGAATATTCAAAAACCAATAAGCTATGGGTAAGGGATTTTATTCAAAATCATGAGTTGTCTCCTCTAAGCTATTGGGAAGCTTCGAAATATGTAGAGTTGTAAGGATATAACTATCTTCTGTACAAAAACTGAAAAATTGAAAGTACAAATCGCCACAAATATGTGATTACAGTTAAAGTATGTTAAATACCGGCATTTAAATTCACATTCTGTACAATTATTGCGTTATTTTGATGACAGAATGATCAAAAAATCCAAAGGCATAATTTTTGGACGAAAACAAATACAGATTGAAAATGGTTAATAAATTTGAAAAAAATAATGATCATGAAAACTAGAAAGCTTTTAGGAACGTTTTTAATAGCTCTTATCGGGGGACTTATTGCAGTGTTTATTTATGCCAAGATTGTTCCTAAGGAAGAGAAAGTTATTACTGCGAATATTCAGCAACCTTATAATTTTGCAAATCTGCCGGCTGGCATGGATCCGACAACATTTAACTTTGTGCAGGCAGCACAAAAGTCTGTAGAGGCTGTTGTGCATGTGAAAACACAGTCAACACGACAGGCATACAATCCGATTTTGGATTTTTTCTACGGCGATGGTTTGCGTGATGCCCAGCCTGTTCTTGGTATTGCATCGGGTGTTATCATTTCTGAGGATGGATACATTGTGACCAACAATCATGTTGTTGAAAACAGTGAGAAAGTATACGTAACACTGAATGATAAAAGAGAGTTCGAAGCGGAAGTAGTAGGTACTGATCCAAGTACAGAGCTCGCTTTATTAAAAGTTAAGGAAGAAGGTTTGCAATGCATTCCCTGGGGAGATTCAGATGCATTGCAGGTGGGTGAGTGGGTACTTGCTGTTGGCAATCCGTTTAATCTGACTTCCACTGTTACAGCCGGTATTGTAAGTGCCAAAGGGAAAAATATAGGGATCATACAGGATCAGTATAGAATAGAATCTTTTATTCAAACCGATGCAGCCGTGAACAGGGGCAACAGTGGGGGTGCGTTGGTTGATATCCGTGGAAATCTTGTAGGCATTAATACGGCCATTATATCTCCTTCAGGTGGGTATGCGGGAATTTCCTTTGCTGTACCGGTTACTATTGTACAGAAAGTTGTTAAGGATTTGATTGAATTTGGAGTTGTTCAGAGAGCAATCCTTGGAGTTAGTATACAGGAAATAACGGCTGATCTGGCCAAAGAAAAAAACATTGATAAATTGGAGGGAGTGTATATTGCAGAAGTTCGTGAAGATGGTGCAGCCAAGGTAGCAGGAATTCAGACCGGTGATATTATTCTTTCTGTGAATGGTGTAAGTGTTAATAGTCCCGGTGAATTACAGGAGCAGGTGAGCAGATACAGGCCCAATGATAAGGTTGTTGTTGAAATAAAAAGAAATGGCAAAACGAAACAATTTGATGTTATTTTACGTAACCTGCAAGGGAAAACAAGCTACGTGTCTGCCGGCAATTTTGATACCGTTTTAGGCGCCCGATTTGAAAACCTTGAAAAAAATGAAAAAAACAGATTGGGAGTGAAATACGGAGTGAGAGTAGCGGAACTAAAATCCGGAAAACTTAGGGCAGAAGGAGTTAAAGAAGGTTTCATTATTACCCAGATAAATAACAAACCAGTATATACTGTAGATGATGTATATAAAATTATTAAGGGGACGAGTGGTGGTGTGTATATTGAAGGAATATACCCGAATGGAGTGATACAGTATTATGCATTTGGACTGGAGTAGAATTTCAAGTTTACTATATAGGAGAAGGCTTGCAATTTTGCAAGCCTTTTTGTTTCCAGGGCTGTAAGGCTTATAAATATTGAATTTAAATAAAATATAATCTAAATTCGCGATAAACTTTTTGAAGGAGTATGAGACAGTTAAAGATCACAAAATCAATCACAAATCGTGAAAGTGCTTCATTAGACAAGTATTTACAGGAAATAGG
>CAZWFM010000395.1:0-2339 GCA_964633185.1 uncultured Bacteroidales bacterium
GCTCTGTATCATCAGAAAGATTAATAGTAGCTTCGGTAATGAAACCAAAAGGATAATTGTTTTGATTCATCCAGAGAATGATTGCAGGCAATAAATCGGTTTTCAGTTTCTTTTTATGTCCAATAAAATTATCATCAACAAAAAAAACACTTCCTCTCCACCCGAATTGCAGAAGCATATCCAATTCGGCGATTATCTGTGCTGACGATTTTGTTCGTACCCTGTGACCAAACAATGCAGTTATATCACAGAATTCACAATCAAACGGGCAACCACGTGAGTATTGAATTTCTGCAGTAGCATATCTATTGAGTTTTAATAGTGTATAATCAGGTATGGGCGTTTTCGTTATATCTGCATACAAGTCGGTTTGATATATTTTCGCCGGATGTCCTTGTTTCAGATCGTTGATAAACTGCGGTAATGTAATTTCGGCTTCGTTCAGTATGAAATGATCGATATCTGAAAATTGTTTATACTCCTCGGTAAACAAAGGGCCACCTGCAATGATCTTAGTAGATAAATGGTGACAACGTTCAATAATTTCTTTTGCAGAAGCCTGTTGAACTGACATTGCACTTATCATTACATAATCGGCCCATTCAATATCACTATCTTTCAGTTTAGAAACATTCAGATCAACTAATTTCTTATTCCAGTTGTCAGGTAATAAAGAAGCTACAGTAATTATGCCTAACGGAAAATTCAATGCCTTTTTTGAGATGAATTTCAGTGCATGCTTAAAACTCCAAAACGTATCCGGATATTCAGGATATATCATTAAAATATTCATACTTCATCACAGAATAATATAAACCAAAGTTATCTCCCAATATTATTCCGAAAAAATAATAGGGATTAATGGATTGCCAACAGGGGTAAAACAAATAATAAGGGGATTAATACCAAAAGATAGTGGTGAGTGATATCCGCCCCTCATAGCTCACTGAGTCTCCTTAACCTTTAACAGATACTGACGTGAAACAGGGATCCGTTCATCATATCCCTGTATGGATAACCAATGATTATTGTATGAACGGTGAAGTTTTTCAATGTAATGTGTATTCACAATACATATTCTATGACAACGTATAAAATTAGAATATTGCTTAATTAGTTGCTCGATATTCTTAAGTGTATTCCTAAGGAGTTTTTTCTTGAAATCATCCTCTTCCTTATACACTATTTCCACATAGTTGTCGGCAGATTTTATAAATGCAACATCAGCAATCCTTAGCTTTAGATTCTCATGGATGTTCTCTGAAACAAACTCGATAGATTTGTTCAATGAATCTTCTTCATATTTTTCGATTTGTTTCTGTATTATTTTTTTCTCGATGATCAATGTTTCGTTTTGCTGTTTTAAATCTTTTATTTGCCCATACAATCTTAATATCACCGGCAAAGCAAGGCAAATTAAAATCACTTTAAACATGATGTAAAAAGTAATATTAATGAAGCCTACATAGCGCAAAAAGAAGGCAAAAGCAACAGAAGTTATGCTCATTAAAAGGAAACCGCTGAGATATGAAGATAAGAAAACTTCCTTATTGTCCTGGTCATATTCCCGAATAAGTCCGGGAAAAACGGATCTGACAGTAGCCATAATTAAAAAAGCAATTGTCCCTAGTCCGGCTACAAACAGCAACTTATTATTAAAATCAAATCTTTCAAATGGAAATGGCTGAAAAAAAAGTACAAATAAAAATACTCCAATGCTTGTACTTACAATAATTCCCATGTCTTCTTTTAACAAGGAAATAAACTGTCTTAACTTTTCATTCATTACTAAAAACCAATCAAATACCAGATTTTTGTATGCTTAAAGTTATAAGTTTTTTTATTTATGTGGCCCATTTTTTATTATCTGCCCGATTTTGAAACCAAAACTTTCATTATAAAATGAACAGAGAGCAAATGTAAGCAGAAGTCTTCGATGATCTGCTCCAATCTATATTTCACTCAACAATCATTTTTTTGCATCATCTATATTCCCAAATATTTCCATAAATCCTCCTCGGTTTACTACAACTGTTGAAGTAAATCTGTTGATGTATTTTTCCGGCCAGACCATGGCTATCTTGATTTTATTACCCCTCAGTCTGACCACTTCTTCTCCCAGTTTAAACCTGTCCATTGTTGAGATATTTGCATGTTCAACTTCCAGGGCATCTACTATTATTTTGTATCTATTTTCTTTTTCGCATTCATCGAGAGCTATTTTCATGTACGATATAAAGTCAGAGAAGTCGCACTCTCCGACAATTTTAATATACAGATACAAATCTCGTATCTCTATTGAATGCTTGCTTTTCATGAAGTTTTAATTTTACATCTAA
>CAZWFM010000396.1:0-2326 GCA_964633185.1 uncultured Bacteroidales bacterium
TTTGACGAAAACCTTGTAGGTATTGAAGATGTAAAACTGGACATAAAAAAAATTGCCGGTGTTAAAACCCCGGTTCTGAGTGGAATTGATTTCTTTATGGCTGAATTCAGTGTGTTTAATGCTCCCAAATGGTTTCTCGACGGCATTGAGCTTCTGAAAGAAATACTTAGTCTTGCCATCGAACGTGAAGTATTCTCCCGTAAGATGGAATTGCTGGATTATGCCAGGAAAAAGACCACCCAAAAAGTAAACCTTTTTGAAAAAGTCCAGATTCCCGGCTATGAAGAAGCAATATTGAAAATTAAACGATTTATGGAAGATGAGGACAATTTATCGAAATCGGCTCAAAAAATTGTAAAAACCAGACAGCAAGAGGAGGTGATGCAATGATAGTACCGATGAAAAAATATTCTTTCCTGATTTACCATAAAGACTATATGGAGTTTCTTGATGGTATAAGGGAGCTGGGAGTTCTTCATGTGATTGAAAGGCAATCGGGAGAGATTGAAGACGATGCATTGCGTGCGAAATATCAACAAGTAAATGAATTTAATCAGGCCATTAAATTTCTTTCAAAACGTGAGGGGCAGGCAAAAGCAATGAATGAGAAAGAAACAGACGGCATCTCAATTCTGAATGAATTAAAAAAGCTACAATCTGATCAGGAATTATACCAGCAAAAATTCACCCAGCTTCAAAAAGAAAAAGTTGTTCTTGAACCATGGGGTGATTTTAGCTGGGACACGATAGAAAGGTTACAACAGGCAGGATATATTCTTGAATTTTATATATGTCCCAACAGAAACTTTGATCCGAAATGGGAAACAGATTTTAATCTTATTCAGATCAATGAAGTTAGCAGCCAAAAATACTTTGTTGTGTTGCATACGACAGATGAAACAATTGAACTTCATGCTGAAAAAATAAAGCTTCCTGAAATTTCCCTGGAGCAGCTCAACAAATCGATGAATAAAATCATTAGCATTCTTGAGAAAACGAAAGAACTGTATGATGATTTTGCTGCACGATACCTGGATCTGTTAGAAGAGACAAGAACCAAACTAACCGGTGAACTCGATTTTAAAAAAGTAGTTTTAAATACTGAAAAACAGGCAGATGAAAAATTGATGTTGCTCGAAGGATGGGTTCCTGTTGAAAAAGAAGCTGAAATCAATAAGTTCCTCAATGAATCTGATGTTTATTACCAGGTGGAAAAGCCAACACCAAAGGACAAGACCCCTGTTTTGCTTAAAAACAAAAAATTCCCGAAATTATTTGAAGCCATAGGAGAATTGTATTCATTACCTGATTATAGAGAAATTGACATTACTCCTTTTTTTGCTCCCTTCTTTATGTTGTTCTTTGGTTTTTGTCTGGGCGATGCCGGTTATGGTTTGCTGTTTATTCTCGGAGCTACGTATTTTAAATTTAAAGTGGATAAGAAACTCAAACCCATATTAACGTTGATTCAGTTTCTAGGGCTTGCAACGGTTCTATTTGGCACCATCACGGGTACAATTTTTGGCATGAACCTTATCGATTCCGGATATCTTATTACAGACCATTCTATTGCTATTTTTCAGCAACAGCATTTGCCGGCTGCTATCATTGAGAAATTAAATGGTTTGCTCGATGTACACATTGAATCAAAATTAGCATTTCAGAGTAAACTCAAAGATCTGCTGGGGAATGAAGCCTATACAAATTATCAGAATGTGATCATTAAAAACACCAAAGCTGATTTTCCGTTTTTAAGTTCTTTCCGGCATTTGCTTCTTGATCCTGATAAAATGTTCAAGCTGGCACTTATACTGGGTGGTGTTCAGATCATTTTCGGGATGTTTATCAAAGCTGTCAATCAGGCGAGAATGTATGGTTACCGGTATGCTTTCGCAACGCTCGGCTGGCTTTTGTTAATTCTCGGTGGCGGAACCATCTACCTGTTAAATACTACTTCTCATTTAACAGATAAAACAGCTAGAATAATATTCTTCCTGGTATTGGGAATAAGCAGTCTGGGGATTTATTTCTTCAACAATCCAAAAAGAAACATCCTGATAAATTTCGGTGCCGGTTTGTGGGATACATACAATATGGTTACAGGAGTTTTGGGCGATTTGTTATCCTACATTCGTTTGTTTGCACTGGGTATTTCGAGTGCAATTCTGGGTTTTGTGTTCAATGACCTGGCTATGAATATGAGTCCATTTAATATCCCGGTTGTCGGACAGTTGGTTTTTGTAATTATTTTATTGATAGGACATGGGATCAATATATTCATGTCAGGTTTGGGTTCATTTGTTCACCCATTGCGTTTAACCTTTGT
>CAZWFM010000397.1:0-2307 GCA_964633185.1 uncultured Bacteroidales bacterium
TGCAATCAAGTACTAACAAGTAAAATAATAGATTATGTCCTTTCTGATAATACTCATTCTGCTTCTGGTTGTAATTCTAAGTGTAATTACGATATTTATTGTAAATAAAAAACCGGGATCAAAAAAAATCTTCCAGATTATTTATGCCATACTCATTATTATTCTGGGCTTGTTCCTGTTAAAAAATATACTCGATCCTATCTTTTTCAAACAAGAGAGAATGAAGAGAGAGAATGCTACGATTGAACGCCTGAAAGATATCCGGACTGCACAGGTCGCATACAAAGATAAGTATGGAAAGTATACCGGCAGTTTTGACACGCTGATACATTTTATTAAAACAGATTCTTTTAAACTGGAAAGTATTATCCAGGTGAAGCTTTGGAACCAGGACTCGATCACAAAAAAGGAAGCACTTCGTGTTGGGATCCTCAAAAAGTCAACAATTTATAAACCAGTTCGTGATTCACTTTTTTCAAAGGGATATAATGTAGATGAATTAAGAATTATACCCTATACAGGCGGTGCGGAATTTGTGATGGCTGCAGGCGAAGTTGAAACCGGCTCGCAGGTAAAAGTAAAAGTATTTGAAGCATACGCTCTCTACGATACGCTGTTTAAAGACATGGACAGACAAGAAGTGATAAACTACAAAGACGAAAGATACAAACTCATTGAGTTCAACGGAGTGAAAGTTGGTTCTCTCACCGAAGCAACCAACAATGCAGGGAACTGGGAAAAATAAACTCATGAATTCCTATGCCTGAAATCAACCTGGTTGATCGATCATTACAAGATTATTACAACGAAACAGAATTATCCATTCAGGTTAGCCCGGGTGGATTTTCTTTTTGCATTTATACTCCCCATGATGCATTGATAAGGGCTTTTCGTGATTACAGATTTGTAAATGCAATCTTGAGGGAGGATATTCTGAATCATGTAAATGATATTCTGAACAGGGATGATCTTTTACGATTGCCGCAGAAAAAAGTAAAAGTAATTTTTACCGGCAGAAAATCAACGATGGTCCCAAATGAATTCTTCAGGCCCGAACAACTGAAAACATTGCTTGAATTTAATCATCCTCTTGAAGATCTTGAAGAGATCCATTACAATGAAATTCCATTTTGTAATTCATACATTTCTTTTGCAATTCCTTCTTATTTTGCCAGTATGATCACAGCAAAATTTACCAATGCGGTTTTTTTTAATCAGGCTTCGTCATTGTTATTATATGCCGGTGAGCTGATCGCTAAGGACCAGAACGACTGTGTGCTTGTGAATCTGAATAAGGAATTCTTTGATATTCTTGTTGTACAAAAAAATGCGCTAAAATTTATTAATACCTTTTTGTATGTGAATTCAGTCGATCTCCTGTATTTCATACTTTATGTCTGCAAGCAACTGAAAATTGATGCCCGTGCTATTCCTTTTTATCTTACCGGAGAAGAATCAACTGATGACAATCTGATCGCCGAGTTGTCCAATTTTATTTCAGATCTGAGCACTCCCCCGTCTCTCGAAGATCTAAAATTAGCCGATAGTCTGAAAGATATAGATAAGGCAAGACATTTACCCTTGTTCTATCTGTTAAAGTGCGAATAATCAGCGGAAAATATAAAGGTCATCGTTTCCCGGTCAGAAAAAATTTTCCTTCCCGGCCAACAACAGATTTTGCCAAAGAGAATATTTTCAATGTCATTGAAAATTATTTTAATTTGAATAAGTGCAAAGTATTGGATCTTTTTGCCGGAACGGGCAGCATTGGTTTTGAATTTGCCTCACGCGGAGCAACCGCCGATCTGATAGAGAACGATTTCAGATCGATAGAATTTATAAAAAAAAATATAACCGCACTGAAGATCACATCAATTCATGCTATCAGGGGTGATGTTTTCAGGCAACTGAAAAAAATGGATACAAGCTATGATATAGTATTTGCCGATCCGCCCTATTTGCTAAAGAACATTGATGAATTGCCCGAATTGATCTTTCAGAATAAGCTGTTGAAGCGTGAGGGGTGGTTTATACTTGAGCATTCTGATAAACATTCTTTTTCCGGTCATCCGCATTTCCGGGAGTTGAGAAAATACGGTAGTGTTCATTTTAGCATCTTTACAAACGAATAAGAACGGAGCGAGTTCGAAATTGTTTAACTATTGAATCGTTTAATTGGTAATTCGTGATTCGTGAATGGTGAACTGTGATTTGTGAACAGTGATCTGTGAACTGTGATCTGTGAACTGTGAACAGTGATCTGTGAACTGTGATCTGTGAACTGTGATCGATTGAGGAGTTTAGTTG
>CAZWFM010000398.1:0-2304 GCA_964633185.1 uncultured Bacteroidales bacterium
CTTCTACCTAAAGCATTTATTACTTCCATAAAACTATTTAATAGAATTTAATTTAAGTTCTTTCGGCTGCTGAGCTTCATGTTCATGATCAGATCCACTATATACATAAAGATTCTTGAAAATTGCATTTCCAAGTCTGTTTTTAGGTAGCATTCCCTTTACTGCATTTTCAATAATCCTGTTTGGATTTTTTTTCATAATTTTTTCTGCGGTCTCTGATTTCTGACCTCCCGGATAACCTGAATGTCTGATGTATTCCTTATCCTGAATTTTATTTCCTGTAAATCTGATTTTTTCAGCATTGATAACTATCACATTATCACCACAATCTACATGAGGTGTAAAATCAGGCTTGTTCTTTCCCCTGATGATTTTAGCAACTTTAGATGCAAGTCTTCCTAAAACCTCATTGGTAGCATCAACGATGTACCATTCCTTATTCACAGTAGCCTTATTGGCAGACTTTGTTTTATAACTTAATGTATCCACTTTAAAACATTTATATTATTCGTACGGGTTTTACTCAAACAACCCGATTTTTGTGGAGTGCAAAAATACAATAATTTTTATGAATTAAACAAGGGCTTTTCAATTTATTTTATTTGAGCAAAGACGGGCGAAAAATGCTTGTATATCGGGTCAGCGAATTGAGTCTGATACTTCCTGATTTGTATATATTAAAACAACCTGTCAAGTATTTATATAATGTTGGGTAGGATATTAAGTTGATGATCCTGATGCCCGGAATATCTATCAGACTGGTCTGGCGAATAATAGATTTGAAAAGTGCCAGGTATTCTGCAAATTGATATACCGGCTGAAAATGATTGAACAGTTTCACTTGCTTAATATTCTGCCAGGTTGTATTCAGAACTTAAGGCTATTTCTTCTAAGTTAAGGATTGTATGATTTCATTTTCATGTAAAATCACTTAATTTGCACAGTAATTGTCTAAATCATGTTCTCACAAAGGTACCATCGTTTTTTATTCCTTTTTGCTACTGCTCTTTTGGTAATAGGTATGCCGGTTTCTTTTTTTCTGCTGAGTACCGCACAAATAATACTGTTTGTTAACTGGCTGCTGGAAGGCGATTTTAAAAATAAACTCCATATCTTAAAAACAAGAAAAGCTATTCTGCTCGTGGTATCAATTTATTTGATACACTTATGGGGACTGTTTAATACAAATAATTTTTTCAGTGATCTTTGGAACCTGAGATTATTATTTGCCGGATCAAATATTACTGAAATTCTGACCAACATCAAAGAGGTCTCGCTGCCTTCCAATTTCGTCTATGCCTTTCACGATCTCAGGATCAAACTGCCTCTGTTGGTATTGCCATTGGTATATGGTACTTCCAGACCTTTTTCGAAAATTGAATTTAAGTTTATCATTCACCTGTTTGTTGCTACTGTGCTTGTAAATTCATTTATAACAACTTTTATACTACTCGGATTATCAAATATCAACCTGATCGATTCCCGCTATGCTTCAATATTTATCTCTCATATCCGTTTCTCACTTTTAATAGTATTATCGATTTTTGCCTTATTGTATCTCATTTTCTCTAATCAGTTCCGGATTTTCAAAGGAGAAAAAACCATATCGATGCTTATCATCATCTGGCTGATATTTTCCCTGATTTTGCTTAAAGCCTTTACCGGTATAGTTATTTTCCTGATCCTTTTCCCTGTTGGTTCTATTTGGTGTGCATATTTCCTGAAAAAATCAAGAGTAATAAAAATGGCGTATTTGCTCAATGTCTTCCTGGTTATTTCAATCATATCTTACGTATTGTTTTCGTACTGCCGCTTCAGCCAAAAACAAGATGAGAACATGGAAATACTGAAAGCAAAAACCCTCAACGGTAATCTTTATGTGCACCATATTTCGAGCGATCAATATGAAAATGGATATAAAGTATGGATTAATGTTTGTGAGTTAGAGCTGGCCGAAGAATGGAACAAGAGGAGCAGTCTTAAATATGACTCATTAGACAGCAAAGCTCAAAGAATGAGAACAACATTGATCAGGTATCTGACTTCACTTGGCTATACAAAAGACTCTGTAGGAATAAACATGCTTGATGAAGAGGATATTAAAATGATTGAGAGGGGTTATACCAATTGCCTCTATAAAAATAAAATCGCTCTTTACCCCAGAATTTATGAGTTTTTCTGGGAAATTGACAGGTATAGGAAAAATCATGATCCCAGCGGCCAATCTCTGGCTCAGAGGATTGAGTATTTAAAAACAGGTATTCATATTATCCGCGACAATTTTTGGTTTGGCACAGGTACCGG
>CAZWFM010000399.1:0-2301 GCA_964633185.1 uncultured Bacteroidales bacterium
CTGTTAATATTAAGGCCGCCTTTTAAGTAGTTAATTTATAATGATTTACTCTATTCGTATTACATGTTGACTATAAACTTTATCTGTAAACTTTAATAATAGTATATACATACCATTTGGCAACTTTGAAATATCAATTGTTTGGGAAATACTACTGTTGGTTTGAGTATAACATTTTTCATAGTGAACAGTTTTTCCTGTTATATTCCTAATATACAAATCAGCTGAATGATTGTCTATAAGATATTTACAAGCTATATTAAATTGACCGCTAGTTGGATTTGGAAATACTGAAAACTCATTTTTTTCTTCAATTGACCATAATCCAGGTGATTCAGTGGTGACATTTGTAAGTTTTTCAATAATCCCGATATCAGGCGCTCCTCCGAAAGGCACCTGGTTTCCGAGAAAATCAAATTCAAGTCCAACACTGGCACCTGCATCAATTGCCGGAGAAATGTATTCAAGGTCAAAATTATCATTGTATACGTCTACAAACAAGGGATCACTATTGAATGAATTCATATCAAGTCCTTTAGTTTCTTGAAATTCACTGAGTAATGAATACATTTTATCTCCAATTGTTATGAATCCCTCCCTTTCCGGGTAAAAAATATTGTTATCGGAAATCAATTCGTCCATTTTCTGATTGATGGCAACATCTCCGGCCGATGCCAGATAGAAGATGTTGTTGTGCAATGTCAGGTTGGAATACGAGTTGGAAACTCCTGTATTGTTTTCGTAAAATACATTGTTGTAGATCTTACTGCCGGAGAGCGAACTGGTTATGTTGATTGCATGGATATTGAATTTGAATACATTGTAATAGATCGTATTGTCTTCGGCATACGAATAAATAGCATCTGTGCAATTTGTAATGGTGTTATAACAAACTGTGATTGATTTTCCGTCTATTGCCCTGATCCCGTTTTCGGCTCCTTCCAGTGTACAATTCTCCACCCGGTTGCGATTCGATTCTTCTCCGTAAATGTAAATGCAACTGATCGCTTTTTCGGCAATAATATGCAGATCTTTGATGTTAATATCTGTTTTGTTAAAAAACTTAATGGCAGATTCTTCCGAGTTGCTTTGAATTACTGGTTTATCGCCTTCGCCGTATGCTCCCAGGATTACGTTTTTTGCATAGATACTGATTTTTGTTTCGTCTGAAGTTGTTCCTCTTTTCTGCAGATACCGGTATCCTTCTTCCCAGGTGACATCGCTCCATGAATTGAAGGGATGTTCAGGCGAACCGTCTTCCAGGTTGTCGTTTGTATTGCCGGGATCGATATAAACAGTGGGTATTGGATCCGGTTCAGGATCCGGCTCAGAAGTTTCAGGAACAAAGGTCACATTTACATTTGCCGTGCTGCTTTCGGCAATTTCCCCGTTATCTTTGATTTGCACGAGTAGATTATATTCCAGAACCGGAAGATCAAACACGTTTTGCTGAGTTACGCTCAGGTCTCCGGTAACGGATTCCAGACTGAACAAACCCGATTCGTTTCCCTGCAGGATGGAAAAGGAAATCTTCTGGCCTTCATCATTATCGTCTGCTATAATTTTTCCAATATAATTATCATTCTGATCTTGTTCCTTCACAACAAATACCTGATCATTAATAATTGGAGGATTGTTACCAGGACCTGGTTGAGATCCGAAAAATTCATAAGCCCCAATATCAGGTTTATCCAAAATGGCGGTACCGGTTATATCTGTTTTATAATAAGGTAATGAATCAGCTTTATCAATTGCATCTGAGCCGCTTGTTATGCTATAATCACTATTGATAGAATCTTTATATCTTGGATTACCATGAAATGAATTAGGAAAATCATCGGGGACAATTGAAGTAAACAAATTATTGCTTTCTGCATCAATATTACCTGCTTCAATAGCTGTTTTTCCAACAGAAACTGAGAAAATATTGTTATAATACTTAGCGTTAACCTGATACGTGGCATTTTCATTTCCATAAAATGTATTATGGGAAATAATAGCATTTGCTCCACCTCCTTCTATTGCATTATGATAATTTTCAAATTTATTACCATAAATAGTATCATTTAAACTATAATTTGTAATTCCTGTTCCACTTGATAAAGTTCCTTTAGAACCGATAAAATGATTATAGAATACATGGAAATTTTTACTATCGCCACAATTTAAGGATGCGCCTGCTCGACTATTGGTATCATATAATGGACCCATTAGCGTATTATATTCTATAATAGCCTTTTCATCATATCGGGAACCAACATTATTCATGAGCATGATACAAGCTTTGTTCCCATTATCGCT
>CAZWFM010000400.1:0-2299 GCA_964633185.1 uncultured Bacteroidales bacterium
GGCAAAGTGGCTGTTAAGAATTACAGTTGCCCTGATCGTATACGGTGCATTTTTAGACACTGAATTGTCATTTTCATTCAGCGGAGCCAGGGATTACTTTGCTCTTGCCATGGTTATTTTCACCATCTTATTGCTGGTCGGGGGATTTTTGAAAAAAAGTTCCATGACAGTAATTTCGGGTTTGGTAATCCTGGCACTTTCGGTGATCCTGATGTTTACCGGAGGGATCAGTCTGGGAAGCATCATTGCCAACTTTGCAACAGCAGCCATCGGATTCTATTTTATGGCACGGGGCAATTTGGGATAATCCGGTTATAATTTTAAAACGGACTATTAATAGGCAGAGACAACACAGAACGGATTAACATAACTGACTGACTTTTTAAACAACCATGCTTACAGGCAGGGTTGTTCATATGCAGAACGGACTTTCCTAATATTACCACATGTAGGAGGAGTTCCCGTGATTACTGAATATCCGGCAAACTATTGAGGAATTCAAAATCCACCTCTTCTCCTTCCGTGCAGTACCAGATGTTTGCCTGGATTTCCATTACTTCCATGGTGGTGATAAGAGAAAAATCTTTGGTTCTAAGAATATTTACAATATCTGTAAGACAATCCAGGTTTACCAGTTCACAAATGTTGTAATCGGATGATTCATCGGGTGCCGATTTATCTGATGCCAGGCAAAATACAGGAATTGAAACAGTGACCGTCTCACCGACCAGTATAGTGATGGGGATTGTTACAACAACCAACATCGGCTGGTAATCTCCCGACTCAGCGAGAAACCATGTACCGGGATCAATGGTAATGGTGATGTCAATCTGGGAAATGTTCGTGATATAAATGACAAGGGTATAAGCTCCTCCCAATGGCATTAATCCGCTGCTGTACAAACAATCCATCATGCAATCAGGATCGTCCGGATCAACTTCGGCACAATCATTAACACATTCTATATAATTGTTGTACGGATCGCCCAATGGATCCATAATGGATGAAATATCCCCGTCAATTGAAAAATCCAATCCCTCAAAACTTATAGGATTGCATGTCTCATTAAACACTTCGGGAAGTTCGTCATCAGACTTATTGCATCCGGAATAAGCCATGATCATTAACAGCGTCACATAAAAAAAGAAGTTTTTCATGATACAGGTTTTAATAGTTAGATGAAAAATACCATAAGATAGATAATGTAAATCTCACAGAATCAAAATTTAAGAAAAAAATATCACTTGTCAAAACAAGTGATTACACAAACTATTATTGGATGAGATTTCGTGAGAATTCACCTATTGTTAATTAGTAATGGCCAATTTGCCAGGCCCGGAATAATCAATCCGGCAAAAGGGAATTCAGATATTAAATTATCCCCTGATCAATCATTGCGTTGGCTACCTTCAGAAAACCGCAAATGTTGGCTCCGCGCACGTAATCGATGTAACCGTCGGCTTGCTGTCCGTGGTGTTTGCATGCGGCATGAATTGATTTCATTATTTCATGCAGACGCTGGTCAACTTCATCCTTTGGCCAGCGCAATTTCATTGCATTTTGTGTCATTTCAAGTCCCGATGTTGCTACGCCTCCTGCATTGGCAGCTTTTCCCGGACAGTACAAAAGCCGGTTCCCGCGGAAAATATCTATTGCTTCAGGAGTACAGGGCATATTTGCTCCTTCACAAACGCAGATGCATCCGTTTTTTAGCAGGTTCCGGGCGTCTTCTTTGTTCAACTCGTTCTCGGTGGCACATGGAATAGCAATATCACACTTTACTTCCCAGGGATGCTTATCAGGAAAGAAGCGGGCACTTTTAAATTCATGTGCATAGGGTTCAACGATATCTTCATTGCTGGTTCGTAATTCAAGCATATAATCAATTTTTGTTCCGTTTACACCTTCTTCGTCATATACATAACCGTCGGGACCCGAAAGTGTAATAACCTTTGCACCCAACTGGTCAAGTTTGGTAACAGCTCCCCATGCTACATTGCCAAAACCGGAAACCGCTACCTTTTTACCTTCGATTTTTTCTTTGCATGTAGACAGCATTTCTTTCGCAAAATAAACCACCCCAAATCCCGTGGCTTCAGGCCTGATCAAACTGCCGCCCCAGTTTATGCCTTTTCCGGTGAGTATTCCGCTGAACTCATGGCTAAGCTTTTTGTACATTCCGAAAAGAAAACCTATCTCGCGTGCACCAACTCCAATATCACCTGCCGGTACATCGGTCTCAGTACCTATAACTTTCCATAATTCCAGCATGAATGACTGACAGAAGCGCATGATTTCA
>CAZWFM010000401.1:0-2292 GCA_964633185.1 uncultured Bacteroidales bacterium
AACCTTGATTTACAAGGTATTCAGTATATAATCAGTCATACGTTTATAGAGATGATAGGTTGTGTTTCCACCGTATATAAAGTGATTTTTATTGGGATAGAATTGCATATCGAACTGTTTATCAGCTTCTACCAACTTGTTGATCAACATGGCTGAATTCTGGAAGTGCACATTGTCGTCTGCCATTCCATGAATAAGCAACAATTTTCCATTCAGCTTATCAACAAAATTCAGGGGAGAATTTTCATCATAGCCTGCCGGATTGTCTTCCGGCTTACGCATAAACCTCTCTGTATAAATTGTGTCATAATAGCGCCAACTGGTAACAGGAGCTACTGCAATGCCCATTTTAAACTTATCATTACCCTTCATCAAACACAATAAACTCATGTAGCCTCCATAACTCCATCCAAATATTCCAATCCTGTTTGCATCTACATAAGGCAATTCTGATAAATATTCTGCCAGGTAAATCTGATCTTCTGTCTCAAGCTTTCCCAATTTCAGATAAGTAGATTTTTTAAACTCTTCACCCCTCCCATCAGTTCCTCTATTGTCAACACATACAATCATGTATCCTTTTTGTGCCAGAAGCTGAAACCATGGCAATCGATAGTTCCATTCATCAAGTACCAGTTGTGATTCAGGGCCACCATAGACATAGATTAAGACCGGATATTTTATTTTCCTGTTAAAGTGTTCCGGCATTATTTTATAACCGTTCAATAATACACCATGTTCAGGTCTGAAAGAAAAGAACTCTTTTTGAACAAAATCAAATTGCCTCGTGAATTCTTTCAACCTGACATTCTCTTCAAGTGTTCTGATCTCCTTTCCTTCACTATTAAATACTGTATATTCATAAGGAGTATTTGCATCCGAGTGAATAAGCAGATAATAATTGAAATCAGAGTTGAATTGAATCAAATTCACTCCTTTTTTTTGAGATATTTTTGTTTTCGCCTCTCCATCAAGATCCACAGAAAAAATATGTCTTTCAAGAGGTGATATTTCTGTCGATGAATAATAAACCTTCCTTCTCTTTTCGTCAATTCCATAAAATCGATCAACTTCCCATTTTCCTTTGGTTACCTGGTTTATTAATGTCCCATCAATTCTATATTGATACAGATGCATGAATCCATCTTTTTCACTCATTATCAAAGCTTTGTCACCTGAATCGAAGAATGTAACAAAATCATCAGTACATTCCGAGATGTATTTTGTATTGTTTTCCTTATAAAAAACTTTTGAAATTCCTGTAGAAATATCTGAAAGATGAATCTTAATTTTATCCTGAAGCCGGTTCAATTCAACAACGCATAGCTCCTTAGAGTTGGGCAACCATTTCATTCTGGGTATATATTTTTCTTCTCTCTCTCCTAGATCCATTTTTTTTACAGAACCATCAACGATATCATAAACATAAATGTCTGCCAGTGCATTCTCTTCTCCCGCCTTTGGATATTTATAGGTAAACCATTCGGGATATAAATTTTCGTATAACGTCAGATTGAACTCTTTTACATTGCTTTCATCGAATTTATAAAAAGCTATCTTTCTGCTATCAGGTGACCAGTAATGACCTGTTGTAAGTGTAAATTCTTCTTCATATACCCAATCTGGTATGCCATTGATAATTGAGTTGAAAAGGCCATCAGAAGTAACTTTTGTAATATTTCTTGTTTCAACATTTTTAACGTACAGGTTATTATTGTAAACAAATGATACATTTTCCCCATCGGGAGACATAGCAGCTTGTTGCTGCTCTCCTTCAGGATATACAGGTATAAGACTCTTATTTCCCCGTTGGAAAATATAGTAATTCGATAAAAAAGAATGTCTGAATATTTCTTTGCGATCTGAAGTCAATAGAATAATAGATTCATCATCATTGAACCGAAAATCAGTAATTGCTGATATTTCTGATCCATAGAACATGTCAGGAGAAAAAATTGTATCCCTTATTTTGCCTGTTAAGTAATCGCAGATCACGATGTAACATGAATTTTCCAGAATTGCATAATATTCTCCATCATTCATTGGTTGCATGCTTTCAATATCAGAAGGAATAAACAATCCATCCAGATATATCTGTTCCAACGTTATCTTATCAGAACCGGATGATGGATTAAGAAAAAGATTCAAAAAAAGGATCGAATAAATCAAAGCGCAAACATACTGTTTCATATTTGATGAGTTTTTACTAAGAAACATTTAAGCTATGCATCAAAGGGTCATATTCTGTAGCAGAATTTATATCTTTGCTAGCCATTTTAGTTATTTAAAATA
>CAZWFM010000402.1:0-2286 GCA_964633185.1 uncultured Bacteroidales bacterium
ACAAAACCACAGGTACATCTTTAATTAATAGATAATAAATACAAGCTAAATTATCTTGCAATCGCTATTTCAAGTAGTAATAACTTATATCGAACTCACGTTATTTATATTAAAAATTCGATACATAACTTAAGATGACCAAAGCAGAACTGCACAGACAAACAGTCCGAAATCAAACACCCAATCCGCAACCGATCCCGATTTTATCGGGAGAGCTCAGCAAAGCTAATCACAAATCCGAATTCCGCAATAAAATAAGTCTATGTCTGTTAAAACAAATATACTAAAAGAAAAAATTCACGTCACTTCCGCCGATACGGACTTCACGAAAACTCTCAAACCAAGCGCTTTGATCAATATGCTTATCCAGGTGGCCTGGCACCATGCTGAAATATTAGGCTTTGGAATTGATCTTCTGCACAGGGAAAATTTGGTTTGGATGCTTTCAAGAATACATGTTAAAGTACATGATTACCCGTCATGGAATGAAAATTTGTCTTTAACAACCTGGCCAAAAGGCATTCGCAGACTTTTTTACCTGCGAGATTTTGAAGTCTGCGATTCACAAAACAATATAGTTGCCAGAGCTACTTCTGAATGGATTTTGATAGATATTAAGACCAAAAGACCAAAATTGTTTCAACCTGAAAACAACATTTTTCATCAGAACAAGGATAAACATGCTCTAGAAAATGAAGTTCCACTTCTGGAAACTATTTCTTCAGGTTTTGAAACATTCTGTAACAAAGTTCATTATAGCGATATTGACCTGAACCAGCATCTTACTACAACCCGGTATATTGACTGGATGACGGATACCTTTGATATTGAATTTCTCAGGAAATACAAATGCAAAGAGATCGTGGCCAATTTTCTCCGTGAGATCCCATATAACGAAACAGTGGATATTCTCCGGTCAGAAAGTAAGGATGCAACACATTATAATTTTGCTTTCAGAAAACCACAGGATAGCAAAGACTTCTTCAGGGGAAAACTTTGCTTTTAAAAGTTATAAGGCACCGTAAAAAGATGCCTTTTCAATTTAATTTATCTGATTTAAGTCTCTGTTTATTGCACAACCAGCCTCTGGGTATATGTTTTCCGTTTATTATTCCCTGTATGTACAGTGACAAAATACAAACCGGAATTCAGATGGCTCACATCCAGTGATATTTCATTTTTTCCGTACGGCATTGATCCGTAATTCTGTTCAAACACGTTCTGCCCGTTTGCAGTAAAGATCTCTATGTTCAAATCCGCAGCCTGCAACTCAAAACAGATATTCACCTCATCAAGGCAGGGATTCGGGTAAACCGAGAACCTTTCGGAAACCTCAGCATTCCGGAAGCTGTTTATCCCCTCCCAGATCTTTACCAGCTCAATGCCATCCCCTGTGCCCAGGTTGCGAGAATATTGCATGCCAGTGGTATTGTTCCAGTGCTCGTGAACCCCCAGGCTGGGGATTGGAGATCCTGTCTGGTCAGGATCATAGGTGATACCGTCAGGCCACCATTCCGAACTTGCTGCCTGGTGAAGGTAATCGTCCACTCCATCCCATTGTACAAAGACCCAACGATCCGGAATAGGTTTATCCCAACCATCAATACTATCTAACTCTGTAAATTCCTTTTGTAAAATATCCAGGCAAACGGATTCAATAGCTACAGGATCCAGAGAAAAAAGAACTGAAGATGACCAATCGTTGTTCCAGGGATAAGATTGAAATTTCTGTGGTATCTGATGTTCGTAAGATGTTGACCATAATGCATCCATAAAATATAACAGGGTCTTTCCTCCCATGTATTGACTTCCCATGATATCAACCAGAACCCTGTACAGGTTATACCCTTCTCTTAGCGGATCATCATCAGGTTTCATTAATCCTTTGTGCAGTTCCCATGAATGGTCGGCAGTATTTGATCCGAAATGATTTTTTGCAAAAAAGGTTGTACCTGCCCACCGGTGCCCTTTCATCGTAGGAATATTCAGCAAATAGTCTGCTTCCATCATTTCAACATACAGCTTATGACTGTTCAGTTCTGTGATCACAGTACCTCCATCAGAATAGGTGATTCCCGTTTGTGCACTTGGTGTCAGATCGTACCGGTTATTCAATCCCCAGGAAGTTACATACTTTACATTCGGGAATTCGGCATGCAAGACATTGTAGATATGATTGTAAATATCGCACATCGGGTCGCCCACATAAATATTTGCCTGCGGCACTCCGGCTTCGTTTACCAGTTGCCTTAACATAGCCAGGATAGTCTGAGGGGAAGTGTCGTA
>CAZWFM010000403.1:0-2274 GCA_964633185.1 uncultured Bacteroidales bacterium
TCCTCTGATGGTTGAAAATAACGATACTCATCAAAAATATCATAGGTCGGCAGCAAGGTTTTATGAACGATGGTTTCGATTTTCCCGTTGTTAATAAAAAGGGCGGAATTATGCAAATTTTTTCCCTTGTCCTTTTTGTTTATTGTAGGAGATCCAATGATTACGGCTATACCATGAGAGTTCCCGGCAATAAACTGAACAGTTTCCAGGCATTTATCAATGAATTTTTTATGCTCAAGCAGATCTAAGGGCGGGTATCCGCATACCGACAATTCGCTGAATACAACAAGATCTGCTTCATTGCGTTTTGCTTCATTCAATGCACTGATTATAGCGGCAGCATTTTCATGAAATGCTCCGATAGTAAAATTCAGTTGAGCCAGTGCTATAATCATGTTCGATTGTTAAAAAATCACTCCCACTCTCAGGGACAATACACGTGAATATACCTTCACATCTTTATTATTGGTAATATCAATAAAGCCATTATGATAAGTCACTCCAAATAAGATGGATGTATCTTCACTGATTGCATATTCAATGCCAATGCCGAAATGATAGGCAAGGTTATAAAAGAATATTTCTTTCTTTATATCATCCTTGTAGAGACTTCCGTCACTGGTCGTAGCCTTGGCTTTAATATTGAACTGATTTGTAAATCCTACACGGGCAAAATAAGAAAAATAACCAATCTGATTGGTTTTCAGTTTCAATCCCAACGGAATGGTAATATAATTCAATTTGTATTCAACAGTGGTTCCGGCAGGAAGTGTATCTTCTTCATTGTATACTTTTATGATCGTTTCATCAGGATATTTCAGGTTTCCGCCTTGCGTACCAAGTGATAGTCCCGTATGAATTGCATAATTCTTCTGAAAATATTTATCCAACAAAAGTCCTCCCCGGATCCCAAATTTCATTCCATCACCATCCACACTTCGGGATTCAGGACTTAACCAGGTAAACTGAGGATCGATGAATACGCCAAATTTGGTCGTTTGGGAAAATAACGCCAGGGAAATGGATATGAACAGGATAATGCTTAAAGTTCTTTTCATTATAAAAATGCTTTTAAGTTCAAAAATATAACATTGAAGCTTATGTGTTATTGTACTTATCCGGCTATTTTCGAACAGACAGACTTTATTTTCTTAACCGAAAGTAACATGAACGATCTTCTTCTCCTGAAAAAATGGTTCTTCAAACAGGTCCCTGATCTCAACAATCTTTGTATTATACCCGGTATCAATCTCTTTAGACAAATCACCTCCCTTAAGAGCAATCAGACCTCTGATACTATTCTTTTCCGACGTGACAACAATGTTTTTCTTTGTCCAGTGAATTAAGGTACTCAAAGACGCCACTGCCCTGCATACAAAAACATCATATTTTCCTTTTATTTTCTCAGCCCGTATGCCTGATGTTTTTACATTATGCAATTCAAGAGCATCAATAACAGCCTGGACTACCCTGATTTTTTTCTGTATGGAATCCACAAGAGTGAAATGAACTTCAGGGAAAAAAATTGCAAGCGGAATTCCCGGAAATCCTCCACCGGTGCCAATATCAAGTACTTCCATGTTGGATGCAAATGAAGTGTATTTTGCAATGGACAGAGAATGAAGCACATGCCGCAAATACAGCTGATCAATATCCTTTCGGGATATTACATTGATCTGTTCATTCCATTTCCTGTACAATGGTCCAAGTTTTTCAAAACTCTCACGTTGCCGTACAGAAAGAGATGGGAAATACTTCTCAATGATTTGCATTACATGCTCTTGCTGGTATTTTTTAAAATGTTGAAGAGAAGTTCACGGGCTCTGAACAACTGAGCTTTCACAGTTCCAATAGGCAGTTCGAGCTCTTCCGCAATTTCTTCATAAGAAAACTCTTTAAAGTATCTCAACTCAATCAGTTTTCTGTATCTGGGTTTAAGTTTGGAAACGATCTCTCTCATCATAACCTGCTTCTGATTTTTGATCATAGATTCTTCAGGATCTAAAATTTGTGCCTGCAAGTCCTGAGGAGCTTTTTCGTTATCTTCATCGTTTTGGTCGAGAGATACAGTAGCTGTTTTTTTCTTTCTTATGAAATCAATACAATTGTTTGTTGCAATTTTAAATAACCATGTGCTAAATGCATAGTTTGGTGTATACTGCTGAATGTTTTTAAAGGCTTTCCCAAAGGCCTCTATTGTAAGGTCTTCTGCATCACTGGCATTGTTCACCATTTTCAGTAACATATAATAGATTGCATCCCGATATCTTCCCA
>CAZWFM010000404.1:0-2255 GCA_964633185.1 uncultured Bacteroidales bacterium
CAGGAAATTTCATTCTTCGTGAGGAATATACTCATTATGCACTCCTGCAATGCAATAAACCTGAAAAAGTCCTTATAGTATCAGGAGTCATTTCAGGAATGATTGATGAAGTCCTTAAATATCCTTCCATAAAATCTGTGGATTGTATTGAGATGAATCCCAAACTCATTCGCTTAGGCAAAAAGTATAATCTTTTGTCAGAAGATCCAAGAGTAAACCTGATTCGTGAAGACGGTGTAAGATACATTGCCAAAACAGATGCAAGCTACGATGCTGTTATATTGGCCATACCTGATCCCTCGAGTCTTCAAATCAACAGGTACTATACAATTGAATTCTTAGCCGATTTGAAGAAACACCTGAATGATGATGCAGTAATTTTGTACGGAGTTTCGTCTACAGGTAATTATCTAAGTGATGTTCAGGCAAATAAACTTTGTATTCTAGTAAATACTTTAAAAAGTTACTTCAATTTTGTTGAAATCCTTCCCGGAGAAATGGATTACTTATTAGCATCCGATGCCCCCATATCTCTTTCAATTTCATCTCTATATTCTTCGAGAACAGTTGAAAATATATATGTAAACTCTGATTATCTGGACGATGCATCTATTCAATTTCGAAGCAAATCCATCCGGGCGAATCTTCCCCGGAATGAAATTGTGAATACAAACAACCGTCCCCTGCCTGTATTTTATGATACTTTAAGATTTATTTCGCAATTCTATACCGAAAATAAGATCTCGGCGTATTTCCCTCTCCTCCTCCTTCTTTTACCTCTGTTTTTCATGAAACCTGAATCAACGGGCATGTATATTGCAGGATTTTCAGGTGCATCTGTTGAACTTTTGTTAATTTTTGCTTTCCAAATTGTCTATGGATACGTATACTCTGCTCTTGGCATCATTGTGGCAATCTTCATGGCAGGACTGGCAACAGGATCACTGCTTGGGTATCGTCTGAGGATCTCAAAATATCTTTTCCCTGTCATCCATCTCTTGCTTATGCTTTTCTTTTTTCTTCTCCCACTTGTATTGAATTTGTTTGAGCAGTGGAACAACCCCATTTTATTCTGGTTTGTTTTTGTATGTATAACATTCATTCCATCCACACTCATTGGTTATTTATATGTAATTGCTTCAATTTCTCATTCAAACGATACTTTTCTGTCAGCACCCGTTGTATATTCTGCCGATTTGTTGGGTTCAGCACTTGGTGTAATCGCCAGTACCGTGATCCTGGTCCCTCTTGTAGGCATCGAAGGTACCTGTTTTATTCTTGCTGCTTTAAATCTGACTGGTGCAATGTATTACTCATTCAAAAGGAAAGTGTTCTTTTAATTTCATGATTTTTTCTTTTTTTCTCAATCTCAGGTGGCAATTGAACGATTAAAGCTCTAACTTTAAGTGACCTTAGCCTCCAATTGTACCTGCAAAGCTATAACAACATGAGGAAGATAGGAAAACGGGAATTTTTAAAACAAGGTTTACTCTGTACAGGCGGATTGCTTTGTCCCTCCCTTTCAATGAATGGAAGTATATTTGAACATGACGGTTTATGGAAGTGGAGCAAAGAAGCTATGTTCTATTCAGATACTCCCAGGGGAGTAAAATGTGGAATTTGTCCGAATGAATGCACCTTAAGACCAGGAGAAATAAGCGACTGCCGAAACAGGATAAACCACGAAGGCAAGTTATATTCCATAGCATATGGCAACCCCTGTGCTGTGCATGTGGATCCTATTGAAAAGAAACCCCTTCTGCATTTTTATCCAAAATCGAAAGCTTTTTCCATTGCCACTGCCGGATGCAATTTTATATGTTTGAATTGTCAGAACTGGGAAATATCACAAACCAGTCCAAAAAAGACAAAAAACTATGATCTTATGCCGGAAAAGGTCGTTGACTCCTGTAAAAAATACGGTTGTGAATCAATAGCTTATACCTATGCCGAACCCATCTCATTTTACGAGTATATGTATGATACTTCCAGAATAGCACATCAAAGTGGTATTAAGAATGTTATGGTGTCTAACGGGTACATCAATCAGGAACCCCTGAAAAAACTTGCTCCCTTTCTTGATGCTGCCAATATTGACCTGAAAAGTTTTAGCAATGACATCTACCTGAAGCTGAATGCCGGAAAATTGCAGCCTGTTCTTGATACCCTTATTACTCTGAAAAATAATCATGTTTGGGTTGAAATAACAAACCTTGTTGTTCCTTCATGGACAGATGATTATGATATGATCAAAC
>CAZWFM010000405.1:0-2252 GCA_964633185.1 uncultured Bacteroidales bacterium
ATGTCTTTGCCGGTATGATCAGCAATGATCTTATACAATTCGGTTCTGAGTTTTAATATTTCCCTGGCCGTAATTTCGATATCAGATGCCTGCCCCTGAGCCCCACCCATAGGTTGGTGGATCATTACTCTTGAATGCTTCAAAGCCGACCGTTTGCCTTTATGACCTGCACAAAGCAATACAGCAGCCATTGAAGCAGCCATTCCGGTACAGATTGTAGCGATATCAGAGGATATGTACTGCATGGTGTCATAAACTCCCAGACCAGCATGCACTGCACCACCCGGGGAATTGAAGTAGATCTGTATATCTTTTCCCGGATCGGTAGAATCGAGGTATAACAACTGAGCCTGAATTACGTTTGCCGCATAATCATCAATTGGCAATCCAAGGAAAATGATCCTGTCCATCATTAGACGTGAAAACACATCCATAGAAGCAACATTTAACTGCCGTTCTTCAATAATTGTGGGAGATATATAGTTATTGTAGGCAGAAGTTATTTTTTCCAGGGTCATGCTGCTGATACCCCGGTGCTTTGTTGCATATTTTTTAAAATCCTTAATATCATCCATATACGCTTGAATTATAGCTTATGTAAAGGTAATACTATTTTTCAAACAATTTGTTGAATTTCTCCGAGCTGATCTCTTTGATTTCAACCTTTGCTGTACTTTTAACAAATTGTATTACTTTATCTTCTACGACACGTGTTTTTA
Source organism: uncultured Bacteroidales bacterium (assembly GCA_964633185.1). GTDB lineage: Bacteria > Bacteroidota > Bacteroidia > Bacteroidales > UBA10428 > UBA10428. Next base: position 720 of record CAZWFM010000405.1, read on the forward strand.
ATTTGTTTCTGTCTTCCTGACTGGCAAGTATACGTTTTGAGAATTCTTCAAGATGTTCATCGGGCACATTTGACATTCCATACTGGGCAAATTGTAAACGAGCGACATCCTTAGCAGCGTGTTTCATATCTTCATCATCAACTTCAAGTTTGTGCTCGTCAACCAGTTTATCCTTTATCAACTGCCACTTAAGGTCGTTCTCGAAATGATCGTATTCCTTTTCAATTTGCTCCATGCTGAATTTTCCTTCATTGATCATAATAAGCCACCTTTTCAGGAAATCATTCGGCAACGGGCTTTTGAATTTTTTCAGGAGTATCTCTTTTGCATCAACAGCAAACCTGTATTCACTGTCTCTGATCAGGTTCTTTTTCGCTTCTTCAGCAATTTTTTCCCTGAACTCTTTTTCCGATTTTACAATTCCTTCCCCAAAAACTTTATCGAATAGAGTCTGGTTTACCTCAGCGTTTCTGAATAATGAAATATCCTGAATGGTTATTTCAAAGTTTTGCGAAAGGTCGGCCACTTCGCTTTTGTCGATCTTTAGGATGGTTGAAAGCTCGGTATCGTTGGAGTATGCTTTTTTCAGATCAATAGTCAAAACATCATTTTTCTTGGATGAAAGAACAGTCTTTTTTATCCGATCATCTTTGATCTGTTCAACCGAAAGTGTGGCATCATCAATATGAATACCCTTTTCAACCGGCTCGCCATCAGGATCAAGTTCCCTGATTTTTACCTTAATCAGAGCCTTATCAATCATTTTATCAACGCTTTCCAGTTCTCCAAAGCGCTGAGCATAGCCTTCGATATACTTATTAACGAGTTTGTCATCAACTTTGATCGTGTACAAAGGGATCTTGTCTTTGGGAGTAACATTGATATTAACTTCAGGAGCAATACCCAGGTCAAATTTGAACTCGAATTCAGAATCATGATCCCAGTCGATCGGTTTTCTTTCTCCTTTGTGGGGTAAGGGTTCACCCAGAATATTCAGTTTTTCTTCCACTAGGTATTTGGAAACAGATTCTGAAACCAGCTTATTCACTTCCTCAACAAGCACCGGTTTACGGTACATTTTACTGATGAGCCCCATAGGAACCTTTCCCGGTCTGAATCCGTCAATTCTGGCTTTTTTCCTGTAATCCTCCAGTACGGTTTTTACTCTTCCCTCATAATCTTCTTTCTCCAGGTTTATGCTCAATACAGCATTCAGCTCATCGATGGTTTGTTTAGTAATGTTCATTTCTCATTGATTTTCTGCAGTAACAGATATTTTATAACTGTATAAAAACCGCTAACACGAACGACATGCGAAAGTATCAGCGGTCATGTGCCGATGAAGGGACTTCCCGATAGTTATCGGGATAAACTTCTCATCCCTGAGCTTTTCTCCGAAAAGTCAACAAGCGCTGTCGCACTTGTTTTCATCCTTACTTCGTGCGGATGAAGGGACTTCCCGATAGTTATCGGGATAAACTTCTCATCCCTGAACCTTTTCTCCGAAAAGTCAACAAGCGCTGTCGCACTTGT
>CAZWFM010000406.1:0-2235 GCA_964633185.1 uncultured Bacteroidales bacterium
TAATAGCTTTTCAACTCTACTACATGAATAACAAAATATACACCACAAACATATTACTCGGAAAACTTGTTGTAGCCGTGAAACAGAAATCATCTCCTGAAATTAAGTGTGGGCCGAACGATATCATAATAGGCCAAAAAGATGCTCCGGTTGACATTTTTGTTTTTTCAAGTTATCGTTGCAAATATTGTAAAGAGTTCTTTAATACTACATTTCCTTTGCTTAAAAGGGAATATGTTGATCAAGGATTTGCCAAAGTAATCATAAAAAATATCGGATATACTTCCGACTCAACTTCTTTACTGGCAGTTAAAGCAGCATACTGCGCCTATGCTGAAGGACATTTTTTTGAAATTCATATGAAACTTCTTGAACAATATGACGTACTCAATGAAACAGTTTTGGCCAGGTGGATGAGTGAATTAAACATAGATTCTGCAAAATTGAAAACCTGCCTTGAAAATAAAAAACTGGATGAACTGATCTCTGAAAACAGAAAAGAAGCACGAGCCATAGGAGTAAGAGGAACCCCCTCTTTTGTAATTGGAGACAATGTATTGAATGGTCAGCGCCCCATAGCAAAATTCAGGGAATTGATTGAAGAGGAAAAAGAACTATGTGAATAACTTATGTTTAGCATTTAAATTTCTCATTATATTTTTAAATTGTAACCTAATATTATTAAGCTTATGAAAACTTTACGTTTGATTGCCAAATTAGTTGGTATCTCATTGCTGATCCTAGGATTCGGCTCATCTTGTAAAAAAGACAAGAATGAATCTATTACCTGTACTGTTGATCTTAGCCAATATGGTCTCGGAATTCAAACTTACACGATTTCTGAAGATGATCCGTCAACATGGGAAGTCTTTGATGAAGACTTTGACAACTGGAATGATGTTAAAGACTATATAAATTATATGGATGCACAATATGATTTTGTAGATTGTAACTAAAAATTTTAAAAAGGGGGTAACACCCCTTTTTTTTTGCTTAATTTGAATTATGGAAGATCAGAAGAAAACTTTTTCATACAAACTTGTGTCTATTATGCACAAGTTTGTTAACAAACTTGGGAGAAATCTTAGCAAAGCCGCGCAAGAACTAAATTACCTGAAGTTTAAAATGGATTTCGGTGAGAGGGATGATGATATCTATATAGTCACCTATCCAAAGTCAGGTACAACATTGATGCAAATGCTTTTATACCAGCTTACTACAAATGGTGAAGTGAATTTTAAACACATTTATGAAGTTTCTCCATGGATCAGGAACGATTCTTTTAAAAAACGCAAACCCCGTCTTGATCTTCCGTCACCCCGACTAATAAAAAGTCACGATCCGTATGAGTATTATGATAAAGCCACGAAAGGAAGATTCATTTTCATCATTCGTGATGGAATGGATGTGGCAGTTTCTTTATATCACCAAAGAAAAAACTATGGTGTGCCAAACCTGGAGTTTGACAAATTTTTTAAAAATTTTATGACCACGACCAAAAATAACTGGTTTACTTTCAACAGGAAATGGCTCGAAAATAAAAACAAACTTCATGTTCTATACATAACCTATGAAGAGTTGATATCGAATTTTGATGAATCGTTGAAAAAGGTAGCTGCATTTTGCACCCTCAAAGTTTCAGAAAAGGATCTTCCAAGGATTAAAGAACGCTGTAGTTTTGAATTTATGAAAAAACACGAAGACAAATTCGGAGAACAACCTCCCGAACCAAAGCCCCAGTTTGTTTATGACCAGTTCATTCGTAAAGGAAAATCAGGGGAAGGAAAAAATATCCTGACCGATGAACAGAAAAAAGAGTTCATAGTTGAGTATCGCCAGACAATACAAAGATTTGAACCTCTTTTTAAAAAGACTTCTCCTAAAAAGAAATTATCATAAAATATTGATTTCTAATTATTTAGATTATGCCATTTAAATGGTTAGATATAGCCAAAGAGATTCAGTCTGTTGCACAGGCCGGACTTGAATATAGTCAGAATCAATACGATATCGATCGCTACAGGCAATTGAGGGAATTGAGTGTGAAAATAATGCATAAATACAGTCATGCTTCCATGGAGCAAATTCGAAATTTGTTCGCAAATGAAAAGGGGTATCAAACCCCGAAAGTGGATGTCAGAGGCGTGGTTTTTCGTAACGGGAAAATACTGATGGTTAAGGAAAAAATTGATGAGCGCTGGACACTTCCAGGTGGCTGGGCAGATATTGGATACA
>CAZWFM010000407.1:0-2221 GCA_964633185.1 uncultured Bacteroidales bacterium
CCGTCGATCATGGCTTCATCCATACAAACATCAATGATCTGGGCTCCACTTTCAACCTGCTGTCTTGCAATGGAAAGAGCTTCTTCATAGTTTTCTTCCCGGATCAAACGGGCAAATTTCTTAGAGCCGGATACATTGGCGCGTTCTCCAATGTTAATAAAATTGCTATCGCCGGAAATTGTTAAAGGTTCAAGACCACTAAGCTGTGTCTGCCTTTCGATTTTCGGGATCATTCTGTTGTTATACACTTTAGCCTTTTCTGCAATTGCCTTAATGTGTTGGGGTGTACTTCCGCAACAACCTCCGATGATATTAACGTTTCCGTCTTTCAGGTAGGATTCGAGATATTCTGCCATCTGTGAAGGGGTTTGATCATAGCCGCCAAACTGATTGGGTAATCCTGCATTGGGATGAGCACTGATATAAAACGGAGTTTTTTTACTTAATGTATCAACGTATGGTTTCATGCCGCGTGCTCCAAGCGAACAGTTAACGCCAATACTCAATAACTTCAAATGCGAAATTGAAATTAAAAAAGCCTCAATGGTCTGACCGGAAAGTGTCCTGCCGCTTGCATCCGTAATAGTACCTGATACCATTACCGGCAATTCAGTGTTTTTTTCAGAAAATACTTCCTGGATTGCAAACAGTGCTGCTTTTGCATTGAGCGTATCGAAAACGGTTTCGAGCATCAACAGATCTGCTCCTCCATCCATCAGGCCTCTTGCTTGTTCAGCATAAGCCAACCGGATATCATCAAATGTTACTGCTCTGTATCCGGGGTCATTCACATCGGGTGATAAAGAGGCAGTTTTATTTGTTGGTCCCATTGTTCCCACAACAAACCTGGGCTTTTCAGGAGTTGTATATTTTTCAGCGGCTTTTTTAGCCAATCGGGCAGAAGCCAGGTTCATCTCGTAAGAATACTCCTGCAAATCGTAGTCGGCCTGAGAAATTCTGTTTGCGTTAAAGGTATTTGTTTCAATCAGATCAGCACCAGCTTCCAGGTATTTTTCATGTATTTCCTTTATGATATCAGGTTGTGTAACAGATAAGAGGTCGTTATTTCCTTTTAGATCAATTTCAGAATGTTTAAATCGTTCACCCCTGTAATCATCTTCTGTCAGCTTATACTCTTGTATAAGACTTCCCATCGCACCGTCAAGAATGAGAATTCTGTCTTTCAACTCGTTTTCTATGCTTGTTTTATTTGTCATTTGAGATCGTATCAAATAAATAATTTGCTGTTAAAATAATATGAAATTTCTGTATGCGATGAACATGGATCAGTATATACAAAGATATTCGAAAACTAATCAATCTTTTTGCAGGGATATAAGTGCAAAAATAATTGTTTTTGTTATGAGTTGATTCCGGTATGATTACCGTTTGGCAAAAATTAGCTTAACAAAGTACGGATTTCTTCAAGGTTGCGTTTATTAGTAATTGTTTTAGCTTCCGGGGAATACAGGTATTCCAGATATTCTTCATATTGATCAGTTATTTTGGGTCGTACCATTTTCATTGTACTGTTAATCAGCCCGTTTTCTTCACTGAAACCTTCGCTAAGAAGGCCAATTGCTGCAGGAAGCCAGCGTTGAGGAAACATGTTTTCAAATTCACCTCCGGTTCTGTACTTGTTTAGTTCCTCGTTTAATCTTAGCAAAACTTTTTCACATTTTTCTTCATCAGGAAGTTCATTTTCTTTACTGTATTTAACGATACTCTCTTTATTTGGAACCAATAAGCATACAGAATATGGTTTTTGATTGTTGTATAGCATGCATTGATCTATAAAAGGTGAGTTATCGGAGAATGCTTCTTCTATGCCTTCCGGACTGAATTTTTCACCATCGTCAGCAATAAGTAAGCTTTTAAAACGGCCAAGGACATATAAAAATCCGTCTGTATCCGTATAACCCAGATCGCCGGTATATAACCAGCCATTTTTCAGGGTTTCTTTGGTTGCAGTTTCGTTTTTCCAGTAACCTTTCATTACATTCTCGCCTTTTACAACGATTTCTCCTTTCTCACCAGTTGGCAGGGTGTTGCCTTGCTCATCACATATTTTCAATTCCAGATCGGAAACCAGGGTTCCTGAAGAACCCATTTTTGCCTTTTGTAAATTGTTGGAAGATATCACCGGAGCGGCTTCAGTCAATCCATATCCCTGGAACATTGGAATTCCAATGGCATAAAAGAATCGTTGAAGTTCAATATC
>CAZWFM010000408.1:0-2221 GCA_964633185.1 uncultured Bacteroidales bacterium
GGGTAAGTAAGCTCAATTTTCAGGAGCGCAGCGAACTGAAAAATGTAAGTTGAACAACCCCGATAGCACAGCGTATCGGGGTAAGTAAGCTCAATTTTCAGGAGCGCAGCGAACTGAAAAATGTAAGTTGAACCCTGACCGCCTGTGTCATCCGGGCAGGTTTATAAGGCTATATGCGATAATCTGATTATCCGTTTTACTACCTGAAATAAATACAAATCCGGAAATGGCACAGATCGATGAATTGCCGTAATGCTGATCAATTGAACAAAATTCCACCTGTTCGGAAAGCTTAACCCTCCTCTTGAGGGGGAGGGTTGGAGGTGTGTTTTAAAATACCGGCAACAAAAAAAGTCTCTGTTCATTGGTCGAAGGTCTCAGGTTACACATCATTGGTTTCTGGTCTCACTATCTCATCTTTTCGACTTCTCACCTTCCCATCTTCAGACTCCAACCTCCAAACTCTGCAACAACAAATGATTAACTGATGAACTGGTCAACTGATTAACTGAGGTTACAATACAAGCATTATGTTAGTTAACTACATTTATTTTTTCGATTTTCCGATTCACCGATTCATCTTTAACGATTACACAGTTACACTATCGATCCCGATGAAAATCGTGAGAGCTCGACCCAGCCAGCCATGCCTTCGGCAGGTGAACCGGCTGGCAGGGAAGTCAATTCACCAATTAAAAGCAACCGGCCCCCAGCAATCAGTGACTAGTAATTTGAGACTTGAGACTAGCGACTAAGAATACTTTCTCAACTTATCTTCAAAATGAAGATCTTCGTTCCTGTCTACCTGCACCTTGATATAGGAGATCATGCTTTTTGCACCGAAATCAATACATTCTGTCTGAATTGTTCTGATGATGTTCATGAGTGTATCATAATCGCCTTCCATAACCGTCTCAAAAGGACAAACCTTGTATTTAACACCTGAAGACTGAATGATTTGAATGGCTTTATGAATGATTTCATGCGGATGTTTATCGTCTGAAGCAGGCAGCACCTGCAACGCGATATTAACTTGATGTAACATGTGTTTATGGTATTAACTAAAGAATATTGTTTACAGCCAAAAGCTCGTTTATCTCATCTTTTGTGAGTATTCTTACATTGGTAATGATATAATCTGTAAAGAGAAAACTGCCAAACTCATTGCATTCTTTGATAATATTTTCAAACAGTTGCTGAACAGCGATATGAAGTGGTATTATAGTGAGGATAAATGCAAATCCCTCATCGAAAATGATATCTTCTACTTCAGCGCTAATCTTACCGAGTGCAAACTCTAATTCTCCCTTGATTATTTTTTGTTGTATACTGGTAATCCATGATCCGTCGTTTGTAAAGAATACGATAAAATACCTCAGTTTATTATCTTTCCCTCCCAGACCGGTAGTTAACAGTACTTTATTTTCTTCGAGGAATTTACTCTCAAGGAGAAGCCTGCTTTCCTGCAATGCCATATATGTCCAGTCATACAGTCGATTGTTCGACTGATGAAGATATTTTTCAATGGTGCGGTAAGCTTCGACACTGTTCACAGATGCCAGCTGGACAAGTATGTTTTTCTTATGATCAACAGAAATGGTATTGTCAAATATGAGGTCCTTATCTTTGATTATTTCCTCTTTACTTTTTTTGTTATTGCGATTCTTGGAATACTCAAAGTATTCAGATTGGATTTCTGAATCAATTTGTTCTTCAAGCAAATGAATACCCTCTTTACCCAAATCCAGGTATTCACTTAACAAATCATATATATTTTCGCCTTTTTCCACTTTCATTGTATCAGAAATAAAGACCTTAGTCAAAGCTTTTCTCTAAAGTATAAAAAACATATTGCAATGTCAATTTATTTTGGATATTTAGACAAAGTTTTTAAAGTTGACTTGGAATAAGCCATTTATACCAACAAATTGGTATAGGAAAAACTCACGATTAAATGTAATATTGCGCTTTGTTCGTGAAACTCAATTTTCAGGAGCCCTGCCGGCAGGCAGGACAGCGAACTGAAAAATGTAAGTTGAACAATCCCGATAGCGTGGCGTATCGGGATAAGTAAACTCAATTTTCAGGAGCTCTGCCGGCAGGCAGGACAGCGAACTGAAAAATGTAAGTTGAACAATCCCGATAGTGTAACGTATCGGGATAAGTAAACTCAATTTTCAGGAGCCCTGCCGGCAGGCAGGACAGCGAACTGAAAAATGTA
>CAZWFM010000409.1:0-2217 GCA_964633185.1 uncultured Bacteroidales bacterium
AAACCGGCTGGCAGGTTAAACTCATTTATCCCGATACGCTACACTATCGGGATTTCTCGCTCCGCTTCCCGTAATACGGGACAGGCTATGAGATCACTTCGTTATGTTCGTTCAACTTACAAATTTCAATGCACTACGTTTTTGAAATTTGAGTTTCACGAATAAATACAAATCCTGTAATATTATATTAACATCGGACCGGAAGAAAACATACTCCCGGTTTTTTGTTTTAAACATATCTTACCTACATTTGTTAATGTGTATAAATGAGTTTGTTAATGCTTTGAATGCATGAATTTATGCGCAACAAGTCAAATAACGTTTACTCAGAACGAGTTTAAATTGCTTTGTTGTTCTTATATTCACACACCAATGGATCAAACAGAATGAATCTTTTATGGCAACATTCGATATTATTATGCCCAAGATGGGCGAAAGCGTCCAGGAAGCCACAATAACCAAATGGTTTAAGAAGGTAGGGGATGCAATTGAAGAAGAAGATGTTCTTCTTGAAATTGCAACCGATAAAGTGGATTCTGAAATCCCCTCCCCGGTTGATGGAGTAATCACCAAAATATTGTATGAAGAAAATGCAGTTGTGGCTGTCGGAGAAGTAATTGCAGTAATTGATCTGACCGGAGATTTACCTGGTAAAGAAAAATCAGAAGAAGATCCTGCTAAGAAAAAAGAACCAAAAAAAGAAGACACAAAAGCAGAAGTTAAAGCAACTGAAGGTTTCAGTAAAAACTATGCAAAATCAACCAAATTCTTTTCTCCCTTAGTTAAAAATATAGCCGGATCAGAGGGTATACCGGTTGAAGATCTGGAACAAATAAAAGGAACCGGACATAACGGAAGAATTCGCAAGCAGGATGTACTGGAGTACGTTAGGACAAGAACGGATCAAAAGCCAGGAAAAGAGACACCAGGGAAAGTCAAACCAAAATCTGAAGTACAAATTACAGTGCATGAAGGAGATGAGATCGTACAAATGGATCGTTTGCGTAAGTTAATTGCAGACAAGATGGTCCTTTCAAAGCAAATATCTCCTCACGTAACGAATTTCATTGAAACCGATGTAACAAATCTTGTAATTTGGAGAAATAAAGTAAAAGCGGAGTTTGAAAAGAGAGAAAAGCAGAAGCTTACATATATGCCGGTGTTCATTGAGGCTGCTGCAAAAGCTCTAAAAGAATTCCCGGGAGTAAATGCTTCTGTCAGTGAGGACAAAATCATACTTAGGAGAAATGTCAATATTGGCATAGCCGTGGCATTGCCTTCGGGCAATCTGATTGTTCCTGTAATTCAGAATGCGGATCAAAAATCGATTGTCGGCTTAACGGTCGATCTCAACACCATGGCTCAGAACGCAAGAAATAATAAGTTGAATCCGGACGATATCCAGGGAGGCACATTCACAATTTCCAATTTCGGAACATTTAAGAACCTTACCGGTACCCCGATAATTAATCAACCTCAGGTTGCAATACTGGCCACCGGAACCATTGAGAAAAAACCGGCTGTTCTCGAAACCCCTTCCGGTGATGTAATTGCTATCCGGCATAAGATGATACTTGCTCTTACTTATGATCACAGAGTTGTTGATGGTGCACTGGCAGGAGCATTCCTTAAATATCTTTCCGATTCTCTTCAGAATTTTGACATAAACAGATCGATTTAATCAAAACTATTATCCATGGCATTTACCGATATAGCGGTCAGGAAGAAATTCAATATTAAGACTACGGATAAAAATCTGCTCAGGAAATGGTTTCATCTTCTGGTCCTTGGCCGCATTCTGGATGATCGTGCACCAAATTACCTTAAACAGGCTATCGGATGGTCTTATCACGCTCCTTATGCCGGGCATGATGGGATTCAGCTTGCTATTGGTCAGGCTTTTGATAAAAAAACCGATCATCTTTATCCATATTACCGCGATATGATGACGGCTATTTCGGCCGGACTGACTGCCGAAGAGATCATATACAATGGCATTTCGAAAGATATTGATGTAGCCGGCGGCGGAAGACATATGTCTAACCATTTTGCAAAGCCGGCATGGAACATTCACAATGTTTCGTCTTCAACAGGAAATCATACTGTTCATGCTGCAGGAACAGGCAGAGCATTCACAAAATACAACCATAAAGGAGTAGTTATCAGTTCGCAGGGTGAATCATCAGTTTCAGAAGGATATGTATATGAAGCTATAAA
>CAZWFM010000410.1:0-2217 GCA_964633185.1 uncultured Bacteroidales bacterium
ACAAAGAGAAAAACCGGGCAACAATCATGAATAATGGTGCTCCGGGAGGATGTCCTACCTGAAGCTTATAGGCACTGGCAATGAATTCCCCGCAATCCCAAAGACTTGTTGTAGGTTCCAGAGTTAACAAATAAACAATAGCAGCAATAAGAAATACCAGCCATCCCAGAATTCTGTTATAAAACCTTAAAGTTTTCATGAAGGATAAAATATTTTCGGAAATTTCAAGCTTCTAAGATAGTTATTTTATAGAGGTATCTGTCAGAATATCAACAAACCTGCATAAGAATACTATTAAAAAAAGTTAATGTTTTTGGGAAATTTATGGATTGTAAATATTTGGAATAATAAAACAGGGAAGAAAAAGAAACCACAATGAAAGATGCTGATTGACAGTATTCCAATGAGTATTGGAGTATTAATGAAACCAGCCGAATTTAAACGAAAGGTAAACAGACGGCTTAAAAAAGTCTTTGGTTGTATAAGATGTTTCCTCTATACCTGAACCAGTAACATAACTGATACTTGTACCAACTCCCAGAATAAAAAATCTTGAGAAATTCAGCTCTATCTCTGCAATTGGCGTAAGCACAAATACCGGATTGCTGCTTATTTCTTGAAATTCGCCATCATCTAATTCAACCCCCTGTGAAATACTCCCCCATCCTGTTTGGGCAGAAAGAGAAAGATGAACCGGTCTGTTCGGTGTAAAAATATAACCAAACCAAAGACCTCCATGACCAAAGTTCATTTTGTACTGCTCATTGTATTTGTATGACAATTTGTTTGTTTTACCAAATCCATAACCTCCGAAAAAGGTATTCCCAACCACTATTGCTCCTCCTCCTCCCATCATATGGACAAAATCATCACCAATGGCAGTAAACATCATCATAGGCCCGCCAAAACCTGTAACTCGCAATTTCTTTGAATCATCTTTCTTAAAAATAGTTTTAAATTCATCATCCTGTGCAAATGATGAAATTGCAAATGATGTACAACAGATAACTATTAATAATAATTTTTTCATGGAAATAGACTTATCCATTAATACTAGATTAATTCCAAAATTTATAAGAAAGACAATTTATTCTATTATTGGTTGCACAACAAATATCTCAAAAAAAACTAGAGAATTAACATTGCATCACCATAAGTACCAAATCTATACTCTTCTTTAATTGCTACCTTGTATGCTTCAAAAAGAAAATCGAATCCCGCAAATGCAGATACAGACATCAACAAAGTAGATAATGGCAAATGAAAATTTGATACCATGCATGTAGGAACACTGAACTCATATGGGGGGAAAACAAATTTATTTGTCCAGCCATCAAAAGCTTTAAGATACCCCTGTGTAGATACTGAACTTTCAAGAGTTCGCATTACCGTTGTTCCTACTGCACAAATTTGCTTTTTATTTTCTTTAGCCCTGTTAACAACGTCCACAGCCTTTTTAGGAATAATAATTCTTTCAGAATCCATCTTATGTTTGGTAAGATCTTCAACATCTACTGTTCTGAAATTGCCCAAGCCAACATGTAATGTGATCTCTGCAAATTCCAGCCCTTTAATTTCAAGTCTTTTAAGAAGTTCCCTGCTGAAGTGCAAACCTGCGGTCGGAGCTGCGACAGCTCCTTCATACTTGGCAAAAATTGTTTGGTATCGCTCCCGATCTTCAGGTTGAACATCCCTTTTGATAAACTTAGGAAGTGGTGTTTCTCCCAATCCATAAAGGGTTTTCTTAAACTCTTCGTAGTCTCCATCAAATAAAAAACGCAATGTTCTCCCTCGCGAAGTTGTATTGTCAATCACCTCAGCTACAAGCAAATCATCCTCTCCGAAATATAGTTTGTTGCCAATTCTGATTTTTCTTGCAGGATCAACCAAAACATCCCATAAACGCTGTTCTTTATTAAGTTCTCGTAATAAAAAAACCTCAATTTCTGCCCCTGTTTTTTCTTTATTTCCATAAAGTCTGGCCGGAAAAACTTTAGTATTATTAAATACAAGTGTATCGTGTTCTTCAAAATAATCAATTATGTCTTTGAATATTTTATGCCGAATTGTATTCTCTTTCCGATTTAAAATCATCAATCTTGATTCATCCCTGTTTTCTGAAGGATACTTTGCAATCAATTCTTCCGGCAAATTGTATTTGTACTGTGATAACTTCATGATCAGCAAACCTTTCTTTATATGTTCTTAAAAATTCGA
>CAZWFM010000411.1:0-2209 GCA_964633185.1 uncultured Bacteroidales bacterium
TCAAACGGAAAGCATATACCTTTTGCAAATGTCGCCATAAAAGGATCGACCATTGGCACTGCAACCGATGAAACGGGTCATTACCAGTTGATCAACCTGCCAACAGGTCAGCATATACTTACCGTAAGCGTTGTAGGTTATAAACCGCAGGAACGTACTGTCGAATTAGAGTTAAATAAAACCATAGAAATAAAATTTGAACTGGAACCGGATATACTCAATCTGGATGAAATTGTTGTATCAGCTAACCGCAGTGAGCAAAAGAGAACAGAGTCCCCTGTTATTGTGAATACAATTTCACCGGAACTATTCAGCACTTCACAATCGGTTACATTAGGTGAGGGATTAAATTTTTCTCCGGGATTGCGCCTTGAGAACAATTGTCAGAACTGTGGCTTTTCGCAGGTCCGGATGAATGGGATGGAAGGTCCGTATTCCCAAATACTGATTGATAGTCGCCCGGTTTTCAGTGGTCTGGCAGGAGTATACGGATTGGAACTCATACCTGCAAATATGATCGAGCGGGTGGAAATAGTGCGTGGAGGCGGATCTGTCCTGTATGGTAGCAATGCCATAGCAGGAACAATAAATGTTATTTTAAAGGATGCGGTTATCAATACCTATGAAGCAGGTGCAAATTGTTCTCTTATTGGCGCAGGTATAGATGGATCAGGTGATGAAGTCCCGGATTATACTGTTCACATGAATATTTCGCTGGTTTCGGATGATCGTAAAACCGGAGTGGCAATGAATGGTTTTAACAGGAATCGAAAAATGTTTGATGCAAATAATGATGAATTTTCCGAGCTGGCTTCTTTGGAGAATAATACATTAAGTACAAGGTTTTTTCACCGCTTTGATCATCGTGATAAATTAGAGATTATTTTTTTTACGATCAAAGAACAGCGTGAAGGTGGCAATATGCAGGATTACCCACTTCACGAACGTGATATTGCTGAATCGGCAACCCACAATTTAAAGGTTGGATGTATATCTTATAAACGGTTTTTCAGAACATATGATTTGCTTACATTCTATGCTTCGGGACAGTTTCTGAACAGGGATTCATATTACGGAGCAGCGCAATCCTTGTCCGATTACGGGAATTCCAGGGATAACACATACAACATCGGGGTACATTACAAGATCAGTTTTAGCAACTCATCGCTGCTAACCGGTGTTGAAAATACAGGAGATTTCCTGGTGGATAAAAAACTGGGTTATCCTGATATTGATAATGCTGACATTGTTAACGATTCAATAAGAAGTATTCCTCATACCGAAAATGTAAAAATTGCAGATCAATCATCAGTTATTACGGGAATTTTCTCACAGTATGAATATACTTTGAACAAAGTGAAAATTGCTCTTGGAGTAAGATACGACCATTACGAGATAAAAGACCTGGCAGATGAAGAGAAAGAAACTGCTACAGGGAATGTGTTTAGTCCCCGGGTAAGCTTAATGTATGAACTATTCGAAGTATTACAGGCCAGGATAGGGTATTCACAGGGGTATCGTGCTCCCCAGATATTTGATGAGGACCTGCATATCGAAACCTCCGGGTCCAGACAGGTAATTCATGAAAATGCCGCAGACCTAAAGCAGGAAACCAGTCATAGTATTATGGCATCTTTGGATTTTAACGTCCTTTTAGGAACTGTGTATACGGGCTTTCTTGCTGAAGCGTTCTACACACGACTTGTGGATCCTTATGTGAATGAGATTGGTGAACCGGATGATGAAGGGAGGGTCATTTATACCAGGATAAATGCTGATAACGGTGCAATTGTACAAGGAATGAATTTGGAATTTAAATTAAAAACTGTAAAGAATTTTAAACTCACATCCGGTTTTACTCTGCAATCCAGTAAATATGACGAACCACAGGAATTTAATGAAAGACGTTTTTTTCGTACTCCAAACCAATATGGTTATATAGCCACGGATTGGGATTTTGCTAAAAACATATGCCTTTCAGTAACCGGCAATTACACCGGCAGCATGCTTGTTCCTTATTTTGGAACAGGATCTGATCCGGATTCAGGAGAATTGCATAAATCGGAAGATTTTTATGATGTGGGAGTCAAGCTAAAGTACAATATCAGGTTAAATGGAGCCATTCTTCAGTTATATGGGGGAATCAGGAATATTTTTAATTCCTATCAGTCTGATTTCGATGAAGGCATTGACCGTGATCCGGCATACA
>CAZWFM010000412.1:0-2195 GCA_964633185.1 uncultured Bacteroidales bacterium
TTCTGGTTGATGATCTGAGCAGTGACAATACCTTGCAAGAAGCCAGGGAACTTGGAATAAAGCATATCGTTAAACATACCGTAAATAAAGGATACGGGGGAAATCAGAAATCATGCTACAACAAAGCTCTTGAATTGAATTCCGATATCGTGGTTATGCTGCACCCCGATTACCAGTATACACCAAAATTGATACACTCACTTTGTTATTTGATTGCGAACGGTGTATATGATGTCGTGTTGGGCTCACGCATTCTTGGTAAAGGAGCTTTGAAAGGGGGTATGCCAATTTACAAATATCTGGCCAACCGATTTCTTACTTTTACGCAAAATGTCCTTATGGATCAAAAATTATCTGAGTATCATACAGGATACAGAGCCTTTAGCAAAAGAGTACTTCATACGATCAACTACAATATCAATTCCGATGATTTTGTTTTTGATAATCAAATGCTTGCTCAGATCTTTTATGCAGGTTTTGAAATAGCAGAAATAACTTGTCCGACAAAATATTTCGAAGATGCATCTTCGATTAACATCGGCCGGAGCATCCAATATGGATTTGGAGTGCTGAAAGTTTCCCTGCAATATTTCCTTCAAAAAATACGTGTGGGTAAATTTGAAATATTTAGTCCGCGGTATGAAAACACAAAAAGCTGAAAGACTTAACCAAAAGCTGGTTCATATTGGCGGAATTGTTGTATTTCTGGGGCTGATTATTGTAAATTCAATACTGCTTGCATCAAAAAACAAGCAATCTATATACTATCCGGGAGGAGATGAAATTGAGAAGTATGCACGATTGTTCCTGCAAGGAGAAAAATTTGAAAGAAGAGGCAAACACTTTGATTGTTCAGGATTTACCAGGGAAGTTTTCGGTCATTTTAAAATACATATCCCGAGATCCGCTGTCGGTCAATATGAACAAACGGATCATCTGTCTGTTGATGATTTAAAAAAAGGAAATTTGGTATTTTTTCATATGAAAGGAGATGAGATTTCTCATGTTGGTATCTTTATGGAAAACAATCTTTTCATTCATTCTCCGGGAAGAGGTAAAATTGTCCGCACAGACTCCCTGACAAACAAATACTGGATGAAGCATTTTGCCGGAGGAGGCAGGATAAGCTTTTAATCAAAACCGGGTTTATGGGCGAAAACAAAATATTTTAGTAATATTTGTAAACATTTCATTGTTATGAAGACATCAATACTTACAATTACACTTTTATCTTCAATTGTTTATACGGGATTTTCTCAGTCGACTGAAAAGGTAAAAAACATTATTTTAATGATTGGGGATGGGATGGGAAATGCCCAGGTTTCTGCGGCGTATACGGTAAATCAAAGAGTACTGAACCTTGAAAGATCTCAATATATCGGCTTTTCCAGAACTTCATCTGCTGATGAATATGTTACCGACTCAGGAGCAGGGGGAACTGCCATATCGACCGGGCAAAAAACAAACAACCAATTCATTGCTATGACTCCTGATACCGTTCCGTTAAAAACGATACTTGAGATTGCCGAAGAAAACGATCTTTCAACGGGAATGGTGGTTACCTGTGCAATGACCCATGCCACGCCCGCCTCATTTATAGCACATCGGTCGAACAGATATGACACACTTAAAATTGCCGTAGATTTTGTGGGAAGTGGGATCGATCTGTTTATTGGTGGCGGAAGAAGACATTTTGAGGAGAGGGTAGACAGTCTGAATATTTCAGATCTGTTGCGGGAAGAAGGATATTCTATTGTATACGATCTTGAATCAATAAAGGAAGATAGTGCAACAAACATTGGTTGTTTTGTCGCTGATAATAACCCCCTGTCCGTGCTGGACGGAAGAGGTGATTATCTTACAGAGGCCACAAGGATTGCTCTTAACAGGCTTAAGACGAACGAAAAAGGTTTTTTCATTATGATTGAAGGTTCACAGATAGATTGGGGCGGACATAGTAATAATTTTTCCTTTCAGATCAGTGAAACAATAGATTTTGATAAAGCAGTTGGCGCGGCCATGGATTTTGCCGACGAACATCCGGGCACACTGGTAGTTGTTACTGCTGATCATGAAACAGGAGGCCTGGCTCTGGTAGGCGGTGATATTAGTAGCGGACAACTGGAGGCAAAATATTCATCCAATAATCATACGGCTGTTATGGTTCCTGTGTTTGCTTATGGAACCGGTGCTGA
>CAZWFM010000413.1:0-2193 GCA_964633185.1 uncultured Bacteroidales bacterium
CATCCGTAATGCTTGGATCCAATTGAATGGAAACACCAGCAAGCGAGGTATTAAATCCCGGAGCGCCATAATCTACCATACATATTACAGGGCCATCTGTTCCATTTGTACCATAAGTATTAATATAGATCTCATCGCCGGTATTTATCAGGGGAATAGAAGAGTACACATAATCAACCTGATCTGTGGCAGTTGCCGTATTCCCTAAAAGTGCAATTTCTCCCGGAAGTAAGATCAGTTCTTTGGAGATAACATGGGTAGCATTAGTTGAGCCCCTGCGAATAACCAGACCCATAAGATTTACAGATTCTCCCGAAACGTTTTTTATTTCAATGTATTCTCCTTCCGCATCCTGTAAAGCCGAAGGATTGTACATGATCTCAGTGATCAGGAGTTCACCCGACATTTCAGTTTCTTTATCGCTTAATGTAACAATTTCCGTTTCATAAGTTTCATCAACATTCAAACTGATCAATGCATTCCCATCGGACAGGGAAGCATCGATATGAATTTCATAATGTTTGCCAGCCTCGGCATCAACGATATCGCCTGATAAATTCCTTGTTTGTACATTTCCTTCATTGTCGGAATAGCTAAGGTTGGATTCAATATGCAAGGGGCCTTCATCAAAAAATCCGGCCCTGGTTTCATTCATACCAAAAACCAGTGAACCTGCTGAATTTGAAACAGAGGTTGAATAGGTTGAAAAATCCTGTATTACGTTTTCTTCATATAGAACCGTAACCATAATATTCGACAGGGTACAGGTAATGGTTGAAGAAGTTGTTTGTCCGGCAGTGACGGTAAAATTTCCGGAGTTGCCAAAATAGTAGGGGTTTTCAAATTCTGCAGGCACATTGTTATCAGAATGTGCTGTGGCATAATAAGTTCCTTCAGGAAGTTCAATCATGTCAGGAATTTCTGATGCACCATAGTATTGCTCAACAATCTCGTCCTGCAGATTGTAAATTCCAATAATGAATGCATCCAGATCTGCTGCTTTCAGGGGATTGTACACATTAAAAGCAGCAACAGATATTCCGACATTAAGAGTTAGACCTCCTGATGGTAAAAGGGTAGAATTGTCCTGTTTGGAACAGGATACAAAAATTACCATAACAAGTGCAGTCAGCACTTTGCTGAAAAAATTCAAATACATATATTTCATGATCGTTTAGATTGATGGTTGAAAATTACTTTTAACGTTTTTAATTCGTGGAGCAATATATTTTAAAAATAATATGTTGGCAATTTTTTAAAAAGGAAATGTGCTAATACAGAATTATTATAAATAACAAAGAATATATTTTTGGATTGTATCATGAATATTCACTTCGAGACTCATTTTATACCTTGAAAAGTTTCTAATGAAAGAATAGAGGTTATTTTTGCATAAATTTTCAAATCAATTGATATGTCAATCAAAAGAACAAAAATCAAAGATTTAATAGAACATGGAGAACTTAATGCGAAAGTTTTAGTGAAAGGCTGGGTTCGTACTTTCAGAAGCAACAGGTTTATTCAGATCAATGACGGTTCGACCATAAACAATATACAAGCTGTAATCGATTTCGAAAAATTCGATGAAACAGAATTGCGACGAATTACCACAGGCGCCTGTTTGCAAATCGAGGGAAAGCTCACAGAATCGATGGGCAAGGGACAACGAGTTGAAATTCAAACAGAAAAATTTGAAATACTGGGAGACAGCCATCCTGACGAATATCCTCTGCAACCCAAAAAGCACAGCATGGAGTTTTTGCGTACAATTGCTCATCTTCGTCCAAGAACCAATACATTTGGAGCTGTATTAAGAATACGGCATGCTCTTTCTTTTGCCATTCATAAGTATTTTAATGACAAGGGTTTTGTCTATTTGCATACTCCCATTATTACCGGATCCGATTGTGAAGGTGCAGGAGAAATGTTCAGGGTAACAACCCTTGATCCTGTTAAGCCTCCGCTTACAAAAGACGGGAAGGTCAATTATTCGGAAGATTTTTTTGGAAGAGAAACCAATCTGACGGTATCGGGACAACTTGAAGGAGAACTAGGAGCCATGGCCCTTTCTGATATTTATACCTTCGGGCCTACCTTCAGGGCAGAAAACTCAAATACTCCCCGCCATCTTGCTGAATTCTGGATGATTGAACCCGAAATGGCATTTTATGATCTGAAAGACAATATGGACCT
>CAZWFM010000414.1:0-2191 GCA_964633185.1 uncultured Bacteroidales bacterium
GGGGAGGTATGATTGGTGTTGTATCAGGCATGAATGATCAGGGCCTCACCGTTACTATAAATGCAGGAACAATGGAAATTTCACGGCGATCGTCAACTCCGGTAACATTGGTTGCCCGGGAAATTCTTCAATATTCAGATGATTTGGAGACAGCGATTCAAATAGCTCAGTCAAGAAAAATCATGGTTGCCGAATCATTTCTGATTAGTTCTGCAAAAGACCATAAAGCCATAATTCTTGAAAAAAAACCTGGCTCAACCGATATTGTATGGTCTGATTCATCGTTGATCATTTGCACCAATCATTTCCAGGGAGATGAATTTTCCATATCGAAAGACAATGTCGAAAACAGGAAAAACAATGCCACAGGTTACAGGTATCTTCGCCTGAATGAATTAATAAGCAATCAGGATATTCTGGATCCCGGGTCTGCAGCGAAAATTTTGCGTGATAAAAAAGGAATTCATGATCGACCCATAGGTTTTGGAAATGAAAAAGCCATAAACCAGCTCCTTGCGCATCATTCAGTTATATTTGAACCTGAAAAACTGGTCTTATGGCTTTCCACTTCACCAAATGTTATGGGAGCCTATATTGCTTATGACCTGCATAAAATATTTTCAGAAAAAGATGTTCTGGTCAAGAATCATTTCATGAATGATCCGAACCTTGCTATTCCTGCAGATCCCTTTATTTACAGCCGGGAATATGCCAATTATCTTGAATACAAATTTTTATCCGATACATTGAAAAATGCCATCAGGAATAATTCCGAAGTTTCTGAAAATATCCTCCGCCATTACCAAACCCTGAATCCTGATTATTTTGAGACGTATCTTTTGCTTGGAGATTATTATTTTAGCCGAAAAAACTGTTTGAAGGCCAAAACATTTTACAATAAGACTTTACAGAAGGAATACAACAGCATTTCTGTTTCGGATTATGTTGAAGAACAAATCACAAAATGCAATTAATATATTGATACCATGCCAGATACATTCTTTCCGGATATTGAAAAAAGATCCCTGAAAGAAATCAAAGTCTTCCAGGAAAAGTTAATGAGAAAGCAACTGCAATACCTTTCTTCGCATTCTCCCTTCTATCGCAGAATGTTCGAAAAAGAAAAAATCGATACAAATCAAATAAAAACGCTTGAAGATTTAAATAATATTCCGCTAACCAGCAAAGATGATCTGAACTCATGCAACGAAGATTTTATTTGCATTCCAAAAAACCAGATCATTGATTATATAACCACTTCCGGCACACTTGGTGACCCTGTAACTTTTGTAATGACCGACAGTGATCTCGACAGGCTGGCATACAATGAAGCCATATCATTTGTATGTTCTGACTGTTCCGGTGACGATATATTTCAGATTACGACTACCATCGACAAGCGTTTTATGGCCGGTCTCGCCTATTTTATGGGAGCACGAAAACTTGGAGCCGGTATTGTAAGAGTAGGTGCAGGTATCCCCGAACTACAGTGGGATACGATCATGAGAATAAAACCCACTGCATTGATCGCGGTACCTTCTTTCATTCTTAAGCTGGCAGATTATGCTGAGAAAAATGGTATTGACTATCAGAATTCATCAATTCAAAAGGCAATTTGTATAGGTGAACCTTTAAGAAAACAAGATTTAGGCTTAAGTACACTGGCAGAAAAAATCAGGGAAAAATGGAACCTGAAGTTATACTCAACCTATGCATCCACGGAAATGTCCACAGCTTTTGCAGAATGTAATGCCGGACTTGGAGGTCACCACCACCCTGAATTGATCATTGTGGAATTTATTGATGAAGAAGGCAATCCTGTTCGTGAAGGCGAAGCCGGTGAAGTTGTAATTACAACCCTTGGTGTACAAGGCATGCCATTATTACGGTTTAAAACCGGGGACATCTGCCATTATTATACAGATCCTTGCTCCTGTGGACGAACCACCATTCGATTAGGACCGGTCCTCGGAAGAAGAAAGCAAATGATAAAATTCAAAGGGACCACTGTATATCCTCCGGCTTTGTATGATATTCTGGACGACATCAGTGAAATTAACAATTACATCGTCGAAGCATATACCAATGATATCGGCACGGATGAGATCCTTATCAAAGCCTTTTGTACAAACCGGACTGATGGTTTGGAAAAAAGGATAAAGGACCATTTCAGAGCAAAACTTCGGGTTTC
>CAZWFM010000415.1:0-2186 GCA_964633185.1 uncultured Bacteroidales bacterium
TTTATATTTAATGACTTTAGCCATTTATCATTTTATACTAAGATTATTAACAATCAGACATATAAAATAATGAGAAAATATCTGCCGGGGCCTTTTACATTTATTCTTCCTGCAAACAATAATGTTCCTAAAATATTTAAGAATAAAAAAAAGACCATTGGCATTCGTATCCCAAACCATAACATTCCCTTACAAATTGTAAAAGAATTAGGCAATCCCATACTCACTACCTCCATTCATGATGTTGACAGATTGATTGATTATACAACAGATCCTGAATTAATCCATGAAAATATGGGCCACGAAGTTGATTTGGTTATTGATGGAGGATATGGCAATATTGTTCCTTCAACCGTTATTGACTGCACACAGGAAACTCCTGTAATATTGAGAGAAGGAATGGGAGTTTTTGAAGAATGATTTCTACTTTTTCCAGAAAGTAGGTGTAAATAGTACCAGAACTGTAAAAAGTTCCAGTCTGCCCACCAGCATCAAAAATGATAAAAACCATTTGGTAACATCATTAAAATGTGAATAGTTGAATGCAGGCCCCACATCACCTAATCCAGGTCCAATATTTCCAAGTGTAGCTGCAACGGACCCCAGTGATGTTTCAAGATCATATCCCATAAACGAAACCACAATAACTCCAATAACGGTAATGAGAAGATAGACCGAAATAAAAGCGAGGACATTCGTAATAATCTCAGGTTTGACCGCCTCCCTATTTAACCTTACCGGAACAATCGCATTCGGATGTATTAAACGTTTTAGTTCAAGTAATCCATTTTTTAACAGCAGAACTATCCGGGCTATCTTTATACTTCCTCCTGTTGATCCTGAAGATCCCCCGAAAAACATGAGCATCAACAAAAGTATAATAGCTGAAGGCATCCAGGATAGATAGTTTACCGTTGTATATCCTGTGGTTGTAATAATGGATACAACCTGAAAAAGAGAATCTCTGAATGATTTTTCAATATTCTGCTCCGGTATGGTAAATACCAATATGATAGTTATCCCAAGTGTAAATATTCCAATGAAAGAAAGGAAAGCCCGAAACTCTTCATTTCTCCAAATATTTTTAAACTTAAAATGCATGATAAAGTAAGATAATGCAAAATTAGTACCTGCAACCATCATGAAGAATGTGATAACATAATGAATGTATGGTGAAGAATAAAATGCTATGCTCGCCTGTTTGGTGGAATATCCTCCCGTTGCAAGTGTAGTAAATGAATGGCAAACAGCATCAAATAAAGTCATGTCTTTACCAAAAAGAAGAAGGATTACTTCAAGGGATGTAATGATAAAATAAACTCCCCATAAACGCTTTGCTGTTTCCTTAATACGAGGATGCAATTTATCCGGCGTCGGTCCTGGTACTTCTGCAATAAAAAGCTGCATACCTCCTATACCTAAAATTGGAAGTATGACCAGGGAAAGAACAATAATACCCATTCCTCCCAGCCATTGAGTCATACTGCGCCAAAACAACAATCCATGAGAAAGGGATTCAATATCATTCAGAACAGATGCTCCCGTGGTTGTAAATCCGGAAATTGTTTCAAAGAATGCATCTGTATAGGAAGGAATGGTATTTGTTATTACAAAAGGTATTGACCCGAAAAAAGAAAATAATACCCACCCGATACTGACAATCAGATAGCCTTCCCTTTTGCCGATATTCTTATTGCAATTCCTGAATTTCACCCAAAGTAAAAAACCGGCCAAAGCTGTTACCAAGGAGGATATAAAAATATAGGATGCATCGCTGTCTCCATATACTATCGATACTGGCGCAGCCAAAAACATAAATGCCCCTTCCAAAATCAATAAAACCCCCAGGATAAAGGTTACTACACGAAAATTGATCATAAGCGGTTAATTGAAAAATTTACTCACTTTAGAAATTGCGGATGGTAAAGTAAATACAACAACTTTATCACCGGGTTTGATAAGTGTATATCCATTAGCGATAAAGCTTAATTCTCCTCTAATAACACATCCAACCAGCGAATTTTTAGGGAAATTTAACTGGTTGAGTGAGGCCTGTGTAATTTTAGTGTTTGGTTTTACATCAAATTCCATGACTTCAGCATCTGTTCCTGTAAGACACTTAACTGAAGCCACAGATTCAGCTGAAGTAAACCGGAATATACGACTGGCAGCAATTAGTTTTTTGT
>CAZWFM010000416.1:0-2177 GCA_964633185.1 uncultured Bacteroidales bacterium
ACGTATGATTTCATGAATTACATAATGGCATCGATTGTAAATAGTAGTCTTCATCCTGGTTTTTACTTTGTCAAGCATTGCCGGATTAGCATCTCTGAGTGATTTGACATCAGGAAATACGGATTGAATAGTTTTCACTCCCTCATCACATTCCGAACGGCGTATGTTATATTCTGATGAAACCAGTGAATGCTTAATCCGGGTATCACATAACACTATATCCACTTTCTGGTTAGTCAAAGGGAAATATTCATAATCAAGACTCCGGCAATCCAGTTTCATTACGTATCCTTCTTTTCCAAAGGTACTGGCAAACTGATCCATAATACCGCATAATACCCTGGCATATTCATGTTCAGCTTTCTGTGCCATTTGTATCAATTCCGATTTTTCAACACCAAAATTAAACTGGTCATTTATGCATACAGCAAATCCACATTCAAGAGCAGCAGAAGATGACAAACCTGCACCAGGAGGGATGTTCCCGCCAAAAACACAATCCATGCCTTCGGGTTTCAACCCTTTCTTCTGAAATTGTGCAGTTACACCTATCAGGTAATTAGCCCACTGTACCTCAACCTTTTTCAACTCATGAATATCAATCTCAAAAAATTCATCCATGTTATAAGAAAAAAGGCGAAGCTTATTCAGGTTGTTTTTTGCAGTGGCAAGGTAAATGGATTTATCAATTGCAGCAGGCAGCACAAAACCGTCATTGTAATCTGTATGTTCCCCGATCAGGTTAATTCTTCCAGGTGCCTGGTAGAAATCGGGCCGTGATTGAAAAAGATCTATAAATTTTCGCCGCAAATTTTGGATCATGGTACTGAAATCTTACATTGTGAATATACTATTATTCTTTTTTGGCATAAAAAAAATTACATAATTCAGATTTTGTCTGATGAATCTTTGGCATCAAAAATAAAAACTTTAATTTGAAAAGACGGAAGTTCAATTCATTTATGATCATCTGCATTTCTGAAGCGAAATTAATGCTCTCATAGTAAAACATGTTATATTTGATGAGAGATCGTCGCGTTTTATTCTATTTATCATTTTAAATTAACCTTATTTGTCATGAAAAAAATAATCAGTGTATTCTTTTGTTTTATCTTACTCAACGGTATATCGAAAGCCTATGATGATGCTTTCGAAGCACAGAAAGCCGGTGCGTATACAATAGACAGTCAGGGCAATGAAGACTTCTGGGCTTCGGCAGTATGGTATGATATTCCTTATGTGTGGTTACCCTATGGAACAACGGTTGCATCCGATGACTTCAGCGGGAGGTTTAAGCTTGCATGGACTGCAGATGTGTTGGTGGTTCTGGCAGAAATAGAAGACAATGTTTTTTCTGATCAACATGCTGATCCTTTGGATAGTTATTGGGAAGATGATTGTTTTGAAGTATTTCTCGATGAGGATCATTCGGGTGGATGGCATGAAAGTGGTGTCGTGGCGTATAATGCTTTCGCTTATCATATAAGTACTTTATATGATGCTGTGGATATCGGAACTTCGGGAACAGTTTTGTTAAATGATCATGTAGATGTTGTTATAACTCAAAACGGAACTACCTATATCTGGGAGATAGCCATAAAAATATTTGATGATACTTACGATGAAGGGGGCAGTAATACTCCGGTTACTCTCACGGGGGGAAAGGAAATGGGATTATCAGTTGCATACTGTGATAACGACGGGACAGGTGTAAGAGAAAACTTTATCGGGGCGGTGAATGTATCTGAGGAAGATCAGAATGCCGCCTGGCAGGATGCCGATGTTTTTGGAACATTAACTCTGATTGATAACGGACAGACATCTTTTGAAGATATTTCCGGAAATGAGAATACGTTTCATATCTATCCCAGTCCTGCTCAGAGTAGTTTGTATATTGATAGCAAAGAATCATTTGGCGATGCAATTCATATTAAGGTGTATAGTCTCGACGGAAGATTAATGCTCAGCAACAAATTCGATGGAGGAAATACCGAACCGTATGATCTTTATATCGGAATGTTAGAACAGGGAACTTATATCATACAAGTGGAAAGTGATAACCTGAATTATTCTCAATTGTTCTACAAGTATTAATTGCATAAAGCATGATCCTTTTTTGCCGGCAAATGGTATTTAAATTAACGTGAGTCAGACATAAGAAAGGGGAATCATACGGG
>CAZWFM010000417.1:0-2174 GCA_964633185.1 uncultured Bacteroidales bacterium
GCAAAAAAGACAACAAAGACGCTATAACATACCGGTTATTGGTCATTTTGCAAATCGCAGTGTAAGGTTTAACTCCATAATAGAAGCCGAAGAATTTACAGGAATATCTTATTCCCTTATTTTTGAAGCTTGCATAGGTAAAATTTACAAGGCCCGAAATGTCTACTGGGAATTTGAGAACGGAGCACATTATATTAAATATAAAGCCCATTTTATAAGAGCAAAAAGATACATTGACGATAATGGTTCTTTTGAAGGCTTTTATAATAACAGCGCAAAGGAATTGTCTGAAAAAACTTAGGATTCCTAATCCTTAATTAGCTGAAATCCCAAATTCATCAACTGTTTCCTATACTCATCAGGTACATTTTTGATTTTCACATGATACGTACTGAATTCTCTCCTAAGTGGATAATTGCCTCGTATGAGTTCAAAATCGTTGATAGAATTTCTTAATGCCCGGTCATCTTCCCTGATATCATAGGTTTGTAAAATAAGATCAGTTATAATTTCCTGGAAATTTTTATTGCTCCCGTCGTATTCAATTTCGTTTTTTTCCGGTACGGGAATTTCATCAGGTTCCCAATCGTCAATCCCTAAATTAAAGAATTTGCTCAAAGCCTGAACGATCATTTTCGTTCCATTGGCTTTTCCATCTGCAGAATAACCTGCAATATGCGGAGTACCAATAAATAATTCGTACAACAGATCCCTGTCAATAGACGGTTCATTTTCCCAAACATCGAGAATTACAGATTCCGGAATTCCTTTTTTTACGAACTGACTTAGTGCAAATGTATCAATCACCTCTCCGCGAGCGGAATTAATTAAAAGTGTTCCTTTGTTTAGACGATTTAAAAATTTTTCATTTACCATATGATACGTCCGATCTTCTCCTTCGTAAATAAGAGGTACGTGCAGTGTAATAATATCAGCCTCACGAAATATTCCATCCAGGGAAACAAATCCACATGGACCTTCATCTCTTTGACGCGGAGGATCGTTCAACACCACCTGAATACCAAGGATTTCAGCCAGGCGAACGATTTTTTTACCTACATTACCTACTCCTATGACTCCAAGAGTTCTTTTCCTTAGATCTATATTCCTGCTCCTTGCAAAAAGTACCAGGGCTGAAGCAATGTACTGCATTACTGAGCCAGAATTGCATCCCGGGGCATTTGACCAGTAAATATTCTTTTTTTTACAATATTCAGTATCAATATGATCGTATCCAATTGTAGCTGAAGCTATAAATTTCACATTTGAATCTTCTAATAAATCCTGATTACAAATGGTACGTGTTCTGATGAGAAGAGCATCAGCATCTCTGATTTTGTCTTTGTCGATCTGTATTCCGGGATAATACTCAATATCTGCAAACGGCTCAATGATACCTTTAAGAAAAGGTATCTTTTCATCAGCAACAATCTTCATTATTATTCTATATGTATTCTTTTCCAATGATAACAAGAAATAGTATCAATTACAAACTGCCATAGCGTAGTATTTTTTTTTCACTAACACGCAACCTTTTTATGTCCTTATGCATCAACCCTTAATGATAAGGGTTAGATCTAATTACTATTTCACAATTTTCATTAGGGTAATACATTTAAAACCCCAAATGGAATAAACCCAACGAACATCCCTGATAGCACTATCAGGGATGTTTCATTTATTATTAAAATCGGGAAGTATCAATCCAATTCACTCTATAAACCCAAAAAAATTCAATGTTCATAGTTAATTGAGAGTTAGCAAGTAAGATATAGAACCAGTTTCAAATCTTAAAATATTAGGAACCATATTAATTTATTTTCGTAGAATTGCATACTTAAACAATCAACCAGTATGAGGTAATTGAATATGACTATTCCCGATTCCGTTATTTTATTGAATTACAGAATATTGATGCAATCAGTGCTTCTTCTCCCCGGAATTTTATATTTTTTAGGAGGAATGGGATCTTCGTTAGGTGTATTCATTCTGTATAAAATCGTCAGAAGAAGGCAGAGACTGAGAGCATTTCATTCCATATCCCATAACTTATTAGATGAAAGCGATCAACTGAATATTTTAATAAATAATCTTCCGGATTGTGTATTTTTTAAGGATGTTGACGGCAAATACATATTGGCAAATCATAAATTCAGCAAAAAACTCAAAGTTAA